>NZ_JBOFKN010000164.1:0-13651 GCF_051657365.1 Paraclostridium sp. | reverse complement strand
TTTTAAATTATAGTTTTAATTTTAACATAAAATACCAAGTAATATTTTTACAATTTTTAACATTTATTTTTTTATTAACAAAATAAGAGATTACCTTACAATTAAGGTAATCTCTTATTTTTTATAACTCTTCTATACTTTTCCCAATAACTTTTATACCTTTTTCTATATCTTCTAATGATACTCTTGAAATTCCTAATCTTAAAGTATCATATCCTTTTCCATCTGTGTAAAATATATCGCCTGGCATAAATATAACACCTTTTTCATAACATTTTCCCAATAATTTTCTTGAATCTATTCCTTTTAGTTTAATAAAAATATGTAATCCACCTTCACCTAATACGTATTCACTAGGTATATATTTTTTTACACATTCATAGGCAAAATTAAATTTATCTCCATAAAATTTTCTTATTTTCTTTACATATTTTTCAAAAGCTCCATTACTTAAATAATCATATAATATAGCTTGATCTAAGAAAGATACATGTATACTTTTACATCTTTTTACACTTTCTAATTTTTTTATAACATTTTTATCACATAATATCCATCCCAGTCTAAGCCCTGGAAATAATATTTTTGAAAAACTACCAATATATATTACACCATTATTCAAGTTATCAAGGGAAGCTATTGGGAATATATGTGAACTTGAATATAATAACTCTTCATTAAATCCATCTTCAATTATTGCTACGTTATACAATTTCATTAAATTATAAAACTTATATCTATCCTTAGGACTCATAACTATACCGGTTGGATTATGGTAAGATGGAGTTATATATGCAAATTTAATTTTTATATTTCCTTGTAAACTTTTCAACTTATCTTCTAGCATATTAAAATCTAACCCATATTGATTTATATCAATACCTATTATATTTAAACCTAGAGATTTAAATATTTTTATTGCAGTATTGTGGGTAGGATTTTCACAAATTATATAATCTCCCTTCTCTGTAAAAGAAGCTAACAATAAATCAAGTCCCTCTGTAAATCCATTAGTAATTAATATATCTTTATTTGTAGTATCTACCCCTTTAGTATTCATATACGTAAGTAAATAATCTATTAGTGGCTTATATCCTTTTGCATATCCGTAATTTAATATCTTATGCCCTTCTATAGATATTCTATTTAAAAATGATTTTTTTAATTCATCTATGTCAAACAATTCTCCATCTGGAGATATACTTTTAAAAGATATTAAGTCTGATCTCCAAGGTATTTCTTTTTTTACAATATCCATGTTGTTAGCTATTTTGCTGTATTCATTTTCTAATGAATCAAAATCTACATTCCAAGAATTATTAGAAGCTGTCTTTTCGTGATTTACAAATGTTCCTTTACCTGAAATAGAGTATATTATGTCCTCCGCTTTTAGTTCTTCATATGCTGCTACTATAGAATTTCTACTTACATTTAGAAATTGACTAAGCTCTCTTGTAGATGGTAGCTTACTATTATTTGGAATCAAACCTTTATTTATCATAACATCTATATAATTTTTTATTTGTATGTATATTGGTTCTTCTTCATTTAATTTTAAATCTGAAAATAACAATTGATCACCCCTTAAGAGTCTTAATTTAAAATATAGAACATTATTACTTATTATAATATCAACTATTTGATATAAAGTGCAATTAAAAAACAAGGATAAAGTTAAATCTTTTTATCCTTGTTTTATTGATTGCACTTTATAATAATCTCAGTTCCTCTTCCAACTTCACTTTTAATATCTAATTTATAATTATAAATTTTTATTATTTGTGATGCAATTGATAATCCAATTCCAAAACTATTGTTGTATTTTCTCGATTTGTCTACTCTATAAAATTTATCTGTTATCTTTGGAATTTCATATTTATCTATTCCAATTCCATTATCTTTTATAGAAATGTAAACATCTTTGTTTTCTAAATATGCACTTATATTTATAATTTTTTCATTCTTGTCACAATATTTTATAGCATTATCTATAAATATTATAAAAAGTTGCTTAAAATGTTCTTTATTCATATAAATATACAAATTTTCATCTATTATCAAATCAAATAATAAATCATCTCGTGTAAGTTCAAAATCATATATAATTTCTTTTATTGATTTTCTTAGATTTATTTTAACTATTTCATTATCTATTTTAACTTCATTATCTATATTTTCTAGTTCTAGTAAATCATTTACGAGCTTAGTCAATCTATCTACTTCTTCTAAACTTATTTTTAATGATTTTTCTAAAACTATTTCGTCATTTTTTCCCCATCTATCCAACATTTTTAAATGCCCCTTTAAAATTGTCAGTGGTGTCCTTAATTCATGGGAAGCATCTTGCACAAATTGTTTTTGAGTCTCAAAAGAATTTTCTACGGAGTCCATCATTTCATTAAAAATTATATTCACTTTATCAAATTCATCTTTTGGATTTTGTATCACCACTCTACTATAAATTCCTTTTTCTTGAATTTCTTTCATGGTAGAACTTAATTTTTTCAGCTTTTTTATAAACTGTTTAGATATATATATTCCTGCTAATAAACTTATTAAAAGTCCCATTACTAGCATAATAATTATTATAGGTATTGTATTTTTGATAAAATCCTTATACAATTCGCTTTCTTTTTCTATATACATATAACAATCATTATTTTTTATATTTACAGGTATAATTAACGATACCTTATCATCATCACCGTCAAATCTTAGATTAGTTTTAGCTGAATTAGGTTTATAAAATTCAAAATGGTTAAGCCCATGGTCTGTCGTATTTAATAAAACTTGATTATCTGAATTATATATAATTGCTTCTATATCCATAGAATCAGCTATTTTTCTATGAATATCATCTGAGTCATTATTATTTAATAAAATTTCAAGTTCTTTACCCCTTGACTTTATTTCTTCTTTTTCATACTTAACTGTCCAAATTCTAAAAACTATAAATTGCGATATATAAGTAATTAAAAATATTAATACAATAGATATAAAAGATACAAAAGACATTTTCCAAAATGTTGAAACTTCTTTTAATTTTTTCATATTATCTTATAACATATCCAATTCCACGAACAGTTTGTATATAATCATTATTTTCAAGCTTGCTTCTCAAATGTCTTATATATACATCTACTACATTAGTTTCTGCATCATAATCATATCCCCATACATGTTCTAATAAATAATCTCTACTTAATACTTTGTTTTGATTTTTTATTAGCTGTACTAGTAATTCATACTCCTTAGTAGTTAAATTTACTTCTTCATCGTATTCTTTTACTATTCTAGCCTCTATATCTATATTTATATCTTTGAAATTTAATATATTACTTGTACTTTTTTTTGTATTAACCCTTCTTAGAATCGATTCAATCCTTGCAAGTAGTTCCTCTATTGCAAAAGGCTTAGCAATATAATCATCTGCTCCTATTTGAAGTCCCGATACCTTATCCATAACACTATCCCTAGCTGTAAGCATTATTATCGGTGTGTTTTTTAATTTTCGTAGACGTCTACAAACTTCTAATCCATTTAATGTTGGTAGCATCAAATCTAATATAATCATATCATAATCATTTTCTAAAGCTTTATTTAATCCTTCTTTTCCATCATTAGCTGTATCAACTTTATAGCCTTCATACGATAGTTCCATATTAATAAATGATGCTATATTTTCTTCGTCTTCTATTATTAATATTTTATACAAAAACTCACCTTCTTATATTTTATTTATTAATTTGCACTTTTCTCATTAGACTCGGCATTATTACTTTCTATATCTTTAACTTCTTGTTTTTTATCTGAGTCTAAATTATAATTTTCTACATCCACTATTTTTCCAGTTACTGAATCTACTTCTATTTCTTGTATTATGTTATTCTTATCTTTTATTTTAAACTCATATACTATAGACATAGTATCTTCTTCTATTTCTTTATCTACCCCAATAACCTCACCTTGTATCCTATTTAAAGCAATATTTTTTAATTGTTCTTCTGAAAACTTACTTTTAGATTTTATTTCATTGTAGTTGTAGTCTTCTTTATTATCATTGTATTTATTGTTATCATCATCAGAATATTTATCATTATAACTTTCTATATCTATTATAGCTCCAGTTTTTGAGTCTAATTCAATTTCATTTATCATATTATTTTTATCTTTTATCTTAAATTCATAAGCTAATGCCATATTATCCTCATCTATATCTTTTTTAACTCCTACAATTTCACCTTGTATTTCTTTTAATGCTATTTTTTCTAATTGTGATTGTGAGTAATTTACATTTGATTTTACATATGCGTATGCAGTTCCTGCGCCTAATACACCTACTGCTACTGCCCCTGTCAAAGTTATTGCTATAAACTTCTTTATTTTTTTATTTGATCCTTTTAATTTTTCTATTCCTGCTCCAATACCTTCATTCTTATAAGTTTCTATTTTATTTTTTATATCTTCTTTCTTCATTTTTATTTCCTCCGTTTTATTTATATTTTGATTATAAACTCATTATATATTTTGATTGTGAAAGTTACTTTAAATAAAGATTAATTTATCTTAAAAATATTATTAAAATTTTTTAATGTTTATCCTAATATAAAAAGTCTCTTCTCGTTCTATATCTAATATATTTCACTTCAAATAAGTTTTATCATAAACAAAACTTCAACCTTATATATACTCAATAGAAATTATATATAATCAGCATACCTATTATATTTATTGTTAATCGTATACTCCTATTAAATATGCTATCCATTTTTATCTTATATAATATTATAAGTATAAAATACACAAATTAATATTCATTTCATTAGCTATTATTTGCGAGAAAAAAGCTAGTCATTTTGACTAGCTTTTCCTAAATTCACATTATTTTTTCTGCCATGATATTAGCTATAGTAAATATGCATGATAATATTGCATCTAGATTCCAATCATTTTCCATACATTCATGCCTATCTAAAATTCATATAAAACATAATCACCTTTTACTAATTATGTTTTATATAGCAGTTTTTAATTTATTATTCATTTTTATCTCTTTATTTAAATCTAAACGCTTAAGCTTTCTATATACAATCAAACATATAGAATATATTATTATAGTTCCTATAATTAAACTACTTAAATTATAAACTTCAAATCCTGATGTTATCAAAGTTCCTATTTGATATACATAAAAAGCTCCTGCCCATGCAATAAAGAATTGATATAAGAATGATATTAATGTCATTTTAATTCCATATTCTTTATGCATAGTTGCAAGCGCCGCTATGCATGGAGTATATAATGCACTGAAAACTAAAAATCCATATGCAGTTACTCCTGTAAACATTGTAGGCAATACTGTATTTAAATCTCCGTAAAGTATTTCCATCGTAGCTACAACAATTTCCTTAGCTGAAATACCAGTTATTATAGATACACCTGCTCTCCAATCTCCAAATCCAAGTGGCGCAAATATAGGAGCTACTATTTTACCAATACTAGCTAAAAAACTATCGTTTATTTCAGGTGTAAATCCATTAAAGTTAAATGAAGATAACCCCCATATAACAATTGACATTGCAAACATTATAGTACAAACCCTTACTAAAAATCCTTTAGATTTATTCCATGTATTTTTAATTAATTGTCCTAATGTAGGTATAGAATATTTTGGAAGTTCTATTATAAACGGTGACATAGAATATGAATTTTGACTCTTAGTTATAAATAGCGCCACTCCTATTGCTACAACTATTCCTATTAAATATAATGAAGTAGTAACTAATGCTGCATTTTTAGGGAAAAATATTGATACAAACATAGCATATATAGGTAACTTAGCTCCACAAGTCATAAGTGGTGCTATAAGCGCTGTTATCTTCCTATCTTGTTCACTATCAAGTGTTCTAGTTGACATTATAGCCGGTGAAGAACATCCCATACCCATAACCATAGGTATAAAAGCTTTTCCTGACAATCCAACCTTTGTCATTATTTTATCCATTAAAAATGCTATTCTAGACATATATCCACTATCTTCAAGTAGAGTCAGTCCTAAAAACAATACAAATATTAGCGGGAAAAACGGCAATGCTCCTCCAAGTCCACCTATAATACCATCTACCACTAGTGAGTAAAACCATGGACTTGTATTTGCTATAAGTTCGCTTACAGGTACTTGTACATAGGTTTCTATTGCGCCTGCAGAAAATTTTTGTAGAGGCCCTCCTACCCAATCAAAAGTAAATTTAAATAATGTATATAGTAACCCTATAAATATTGGATATGCTAGTATTGGATTTAAAACTATTGAATCAATTTTTTCGCTCAAAGTTTCTTCATTTCTTTTTTCTGTCTTACTACATTTATTTAATATTTTTTCTAACTCTTTATATGTACTATCTTCATCGTTGGGATAATCTTTATATATAAATAATGAATCTAAACTTTCTAATATAGTTTTTTCTAATAGTTTAGCATCTACGCCTTTCTTCGCAATCATAGGAACTACTTTTACCCCTAAACTTTTCTCTAAACTTTTAATATCAACTTCAATTCCCTTTTGCTTTGCTATATCTATCATATTTAAAACTAATACTATTGGTTTATTATATTTCATAAGTTGAGTTGTTAAATATAAATTTCTAGATATATTAGATGCATCTACTATATTAACTATTACATCTACATTCTCACTCTCTAAATAGTTTTTAGATATTTTTTCTTCATTTGAAAAAGTATCCATTGCATATATACCCGGTAAGTCAACAATATTTATATCTTCCCCTAATTTTCCTTCTCTTTTTTCTATAGTTACCCCTGGCCAGTTACCTACCCTTTGTTTAAGTCCTGTAATTGCATTAAATATAGTTGTTTTACCAACATTTGGATTACCTAATAAAGCTATATTAATCATAATTTCACCCCTATATATTGTTCTATTTTATTTTTATAAATTCTGCTTCTTTTTTTCTAATGGCTATATCGAAACCTCTAAAATTAATTATAATCGGATCGCCTAGTGGTGCTATTTTCTTTATTTGTATAGGTGTTCCTTCTGTACATCCCAATGATAACAATCGTCTAGTAAATGACCCATTTCCTTGTATATAGTCCACCGTTCCTTTACTCCCTACACTCATTTGTGTGATATCCATTTTTAGCCCTCCTATTTTTTAATAATCATTTTCATATATTTTATCATATTATTTGATAACCGTTTTCATGTTCAATTAAATCCTAACACACTTGATAATCATTTTCAATATTTAAAATATATTTTAAATTAATTTAAATATTCCTAATTTTCTTTTGAAAAAATTTATATATTGTAATATACTATACTTTAACTAAAAATTTTAAAAAGGAAATTTATTATGGCTGGAGATAGAATAATATGTCATTGTAAACAAGTTAGTTACATAGACATAAGAAAAGCGATGGTACAAGGGGCTCGTACTTTAGATGAAATAAAGAAAATGACAGGTGCTGGAACAGGGTGCAGTAAATGTTGTGGAGAAATAGAAAAAATATTAGCATCTGTTTGTGGATGTAAAGAAGTTTCTCTTGAAGATGTTGTTATTGCTGTTAAAAATGGAGCTACTACAACTGATCAAGTTGCAAAAATCACAGGAGCAGGATCTGACTGCGGTAGATGTAAAGCCTTAGTTCAAAATATAATAGAATTAAAAAGATAGACTTTGATTTTTAAAAATCAAAGTCTATCTTTTTTCGAATTGAAAATAAGCTACTTAAATTGAACTTTATATGAGTTATATTAGCGTAATTCGTCGATAGCCATATAAAAATACCCCAATTGTTAGATTTTTAGTCCAACAATTGGGGTTCAGTACAAATTTAAATAGATTATCTTTATCCAAACTAATTTTAGCTTAAAGAATATTCTATTATTTTATCTATTAAGTCACTAAATTCAAGACCATTAGCTTTTGCACTTCTTGGTATTAAACTAGTTTCTGTCATTCCTGGTAATGTGTTAAGTTCTAATACATAAGGTACTCCATTATTTATTATAACATCTACTCTTACATATGCCTTACAATTAAAAGCAATCCAACAACCTTTTGATATTTCATTTACTTTTTCTTGTAATTCTTTTTCTAGATATACAACTTCTTCAGTTGCTCCATTTTGATTATATTTAGATTCAAAATCGAAAAACTCTGAATTAGCAACTATTGATATTGTTGGGAATACATCTCCATTTAATATAAATGATGTATATTCTCCCCCTTTTATATATTTTTCTATCATTACACAATCATCAACTTCTAATCCTTTTTTAACTGCTTCGTACACTTCGTCTTTTGATTTTATTAAAAATGTGGCTACACTAGATCCTCCACTATTTGGTTTTATAAATACTGGATAACCTATCTTTTCTATTTCATCATAATTTATTTCATCAAGATATCTAACTACTGTCCAATCTGCTGTTGGTAAATTAGAATCTCTCAATATTTTTTTAGTCATATTTTTATCCATACATAAAGCACTTGTTAATGGATTACATCCAGAGTATGGTATCTCCATTGCTTCTAATATCGATTGTACACAACCATCTTCTCCAAATTTACCATGTAGTGCTAAAAATGCAAAATCTATATCATCACTGATTTTAGTAAATATATCTTTTTTATCGTTTAATACTATTTTTACTACATCATATTTATTTTTATCTATTCCATTAAAAACTGCTTCTCCAGATTTTAATGATACTTCTCGTTCTGAGGATATTCCACCCATTATTATAGCTACTTTCATATATCTCACTCCTATTTATTTTCCTGTCAATTATACTATATCGTTTTGTATATTAGTAGTATATGTTTTATTAGTACTATATTAAAGTACCACTTGCAGTTTACTTTTAGGGTTTAGTGGTCTTATATATCATAATCCTCCATTTTTTGTCTTAATTCAAATTCTTTTAATTGTCTACTTTTATCAATATTTTCCACTAAATTTGATAATGCATTAAGAACTATATAGAATATATATCCACTAAATCCACTTAATACACCATATAATAAAGCTATAGGTTCCCATTTATAACCTGCATATCCACCAAAAGGAGTCATAATAACTTGCTTTTGCATCGCTAATATAATTGCTGAAATCACCGCTAGTACTAAAACAATTTTAGACACTATATTCAAATGTTTAGATATTTTACATGGTTCATATTTAAAAGTTCCTTCTTCATAAACAATATAATCACATTTTAGTTCTTCTTCTGTATCTTCTGCAGGTTTTTCTTCTTCAATTTCATAATCACCCTCTTCATGTTCTTTTGGAGGTGTCATTAATTCATCTACTATTTCTTCTCTCTCTTTATCAGATTCTTCTAATGTCTTTCTTATGTCTTCTTCCATGTGTTCTATGTTTTTTTTCGTAGTTTTTTCTAATTCCTTAGCTTTTTCTTCTAGCTCTTTTAATGATTTTTTAACTTTGTCATTTTCATTTAGCATGATATAGCCTCCTAAAATATTTTGTAGTCGTCTAAGAAATTTTTTATTTATACTTAGATGGCTTTATTTTCGTTGTGTTTATTATTTACCCAAAAATCATTAGATTACTTACATATTTATAATTTTTCAATAAATAGATGTTTTATTTTAGTATCTTAATTATAAAAAGGCTCCATATGAATTATTACTTGAGCATTTTCATTTATATTAGCTTTTATTGCTTTTTCTATTTTATGATCTAATTCATGAGATTTTACAATAGTTATACTAGGATCCACCATGACATGCATATCAATATACGCATCACTTTCACTTCCTCTACTCCTAATATTATGAACATCTTTAATTTCTTTGAAATTTTTAAGAATTTCTCTTATGTTTTCTTCATCAATAACTGCTCTATCTACTAATACATCAATTGTTGATTTAAATATTTCATACGATGCATGTAATATAAATCCTGCAACAACCAAAGATGCAATTGGGTCTATTATAGATGGAAGTCCTAATCTTACTCCAATTAAAGTTGCTAAAACCCCAATAGATACAAATATATCACTTTTAGTATGCAGTGAGTCTGAAATAAGTATATAACTATTTAATTTTTTACCTATTTTATATTCATAACTACACACAAATATATTAATTAATAAAGTGATTACTAATACTATTAAACTTTCAATTGTTATTGTTGGTGTAATTGGGTTTGAAAATCTTCCTATTGATTCTATAATTACTTTTCCACCTATAAAAAATAGCATCGCTCCAATAAAAAGCCCTGATATAACTTCAAATTTTTTATGCCCATATGGGTGTTCTTTATCTATTGGTTTAGATGCAAGTGAAACTCCTATTAACCCTACTACATTAGATGTTCCATCAGATATTGAATGAAATCCATCAGCTGTCATACTGGAACTTTGAATTGATGTACCTACTATTATTTTTAGTAATGCCACTCCTAAATTCGCTATCAAAATTATAAATAAAACCTGTTTTACTTTTTTGTAATTATCAACTACCATGATTCTTCCTCCTTTTCTCCAAATAAAAAAATCCATGGAAAAGTTTTTAAACTATCCCATGGATTAATAATTCCACTGCTTATTTAAAGCCCAACACTTCAAAAAGTGTCTGATACATTATTTTAATGTTAAAATATAATTGTATTTTATCAACCAAATATATTCGTGTCAATATTATTTTTTAAAATCGAACAATTTTTTATTAACTCTATAAGTATCCTTGATGTTTTTACTACAATATCACAATTTTCATTTATTTCATAACCGGTTGTTTTGACTCTAAAAACATCATTTATAAATTTAGCATTATTTTTTTTACAAGTTTCTTAAAATACCTTTGATATTTCTTTATATAATTAAATTTGTCTTTAATTTTAACATATTTAAATAAAATCAACTGATTCTCCCATCTTAATACCTGCACTATATTTCTTAGTAGCTTCTGTAACAGCTTTTATGTTTTCAACAGATGCACCTGCTGGTATATCACATCCTGAAGCTATTATATATCCCCTTGAACTATCACTTGCTTTTTTTATACACTCTTTAACACTTCTATCTATATCTTCAAGCGTTCCATTTCTAACAATAGATACCGGATCTATATTTCCTACTATGCACATCTTATCTCCAACTATAGGTTTAAGTTTTTCAATATCTTCACAGTTATCTACACTAAATGCAGATAAATTCATATTTGAAATATCTTCCCATATACCTTGAGTTTTTCCACATATATGGAGTGATGGCTTTTGCCCTGTTATTTTATATATTCCATCTATCGTTTTTTCAAGATAAGGCTTTGCAAATTCTCTAAATTGCTTAGGGCTTATTATATTAGCTGAAGACAGTGGATCTCCTATCCCACAAACTAATCCATAGTTTTCATAAACTGCCCTTATATAAACTAAGTTACATTCGGTCATAAAGCTCAGTAATTTATGAAGATTTTCTTTATCCTTTATCATATCTCTGACTAAATTATTAGTGCCTCTAACTGCTGATGCTGCACTAATTGGCCCAGATACACCACTTCCTACACTTACTGTTTTTCCTAGTTCTTTATTTATTTTTCCTAAAGATTGCAATATTATTGGCAATCTTCCATCTTTAAATGGATTTACTATATCCATATTTTCTAACATTTTGTAATCTTTTAAAATTGGATCTATTAAATATGAAGCTCTATTTGAACTATATCCCATTTTACTTCCTAGAGCTTCCCCCATGCCCCTTAATGTAACATTAATTCCTGCACTTTCTGCTCCTAATTCTCTTACTATATATTTTTCAGATTCTAACATTTTCTCAGAATCAAAATAATATTTTTCTACATCTATGCCTGCATAAACAGCTGCTGTTTCTTCAAACATTAAGCTACAAGGCAATCTATCTACTCTTTCACCTTTAAAATATGCATTTTTTCTTTCTATAGCATTCATTTCATCTTTAAAAGCTTTCATAAATATTACCCCTTATCTAATGTCTAGTTTTAAAAATATTAATAGAATTAATATTCACAATTATTTTGTTGTTTTTCATTTTACTATACTTACCCTTTACTTTCTATAAATATAGAAAATACAAATAGTTAAATGTTTACATATATTTTTTTACTATCATTAATTTTTTCTAACCTATATACTAATAAACGTCAACAACAACTTAGTATCTCTTTACTATCCTTTTTCAGGTGCGTTTTCATTTACTTTCATTTTAGGATTATAAAGAGTATATATATTTTCGCCTTCTATACATATATTTAAAATTATTAACCATTAAACAACATATATATTACTTTAAATCTACACTATTTATCAAAATTCATAATACTTTTCTTCATTTATGTTATAATATCCTATATAGAAAATAAACTATGCTAACACACTCACTGATCGATTAGTTTGTTTTCTATGAATAAGGGCAAGTGAATTTTCCATGGATTCACTTGCCCTTACACTTTAAATAATATATAACTTAAAATTTAATCAATTCGTATTTAATATTTCCCATACCCATTTCATAGGCATATTCTATAACTCTAATCCCATTAACAGTCGGATGTGCATGTTTAAAAACATCATGTTTCATTTCCTCGCATACTAAATCATAACAAGCCTTATCAAGGGCTACAGGATCTTTAGATGCAAGTATACCTATATCATGAGCTATCGGTCTTCCAGACCAAGGCACACAATCACAAAGCGGAGTTACATTCATAACAAATGTTATATATCCAACTTTATTTTTTTTATTATTAACTGCTCCATATGCATACTCTGCCATTTTTTCTACAAATATATCAGAATCAGTTTCCCACTGTATGGTAACAGCTCTAGTAGGACAAACAGTAGGACATTCACCACATCCATAACAAATCTCATGATTTATTTTAGCCTTTTTATCTTCCATTTGTATAGCCCCTACTGGACATGACTTAGCACATTTACTACAACCTATACACTTTCCTTTATCAACTTCTGGTTTTGCATCGGAATGTTGCATTTGTTTTCCTGGTGCACTTGCACATCCCATAGCTAAATTTTTAAGAGATCCTCCAAATCCAGCCATCTCATGACCTTTAAAATGACTCATTACAATCATAGCTGATGAATTATATATTTCTCCACCAATTTTAACAATATCAAAATGTTTTTTATCTATTTTTACATCTACAGAATTTCTACTATATAATCCATCTGCAATAACTATAGGGGCATTTACAACAGAATATGCAAATCCATTTTCTATGGCTGTCGTTATATGGTCAACTGAATTTGTTCTACTTCCAGAATAAAGAGTATTTGTATCTGTTAAAAATGGCTTTCCACCAGATTCTTTCACTTTATCTACAACTTGTCTAACAGCTACTGGACTCATATATGTAGTATTTCCTTTTTCTCCAAAATGGAGTTTTATGGCTACCTGATCATTTTCATTTATTAAATCATTAAATCCTGCTCTTTCAAATAATCTTCTTACATTATTAGGCATATTCTTACCTTGAGAATTAGAATATAAATCACAATAATAAACTTTTGATTTTCCCATATAAGTATTATCTCCTTATTTTATATATATAATTTTACATACAATAGTTATTTATATACAACATTGACTAGTTTAATTCCTTTT
>NZ_JBOFKN010000163.1:0-1875 GCF_051657365.1 Paraclostridium sp. | reverse complement strand
CTATTAGTTTTTCAGCACAAGAACAACAAATTCAAGCTGTCACTAATATTAATGGAAACTTTAAAGCAAGTTGGAGTAGAGAAAGTCAAAGTACTGAAATTGCACTAAATGGTACTGCTGGAATATCAAGTATCGTTAGTATATCTCCCAATTGGCAAATAAGTGCTAATAGTACACCATTTTTAAATATTTCTAATAACAACTTACCATTAACTTTAAATATTTATGGTCTTAACTTGAAAACTGATATAAACATTGGAGATAGTTTAGAAAAAAGTATTGTTTCAAAATTAAGAACTGCTACAAAAGAACTTGATAATAAAATTCAAGCCTTTGACTTAAAATCTCTTGTTGAAAAATATTGGTTAGAATTTAAAGAACCTATATTAATTAATCCTGAATATAAACTTTGGCTAACAGTAAACCCACAGTCAGCGAGATACTCTAGTTTAGTTACTACGGATAATAACTTAGGAATTAAAGTTGGTAGTGATGTTAATCTTCATCTATATTTTGGAGAGAAGCCTGCAGCTTTAAATCTTACAACTCTTCCTAGTATGAACTACGGATTTGTAAATGATTCATTTAATATTATATTACCTATTTCAACATCATATAAAAGCTTAAATGAAATTATAAATACAAATTTAGCTAATAAAGATATTCAACTGACATCAGGTTTGTCTTCAAATATAAAAAATATAAATATATCTTCAGAAAATTCTACTTTATATGTTACATCTGACTTTAATCTATCTATTTTTGGATTTTTACACCCAAATGGAATTATAAAAGCTAATGTAAAACCTAATTTTAATAATGAAACAGGGATTTTAAGTGGTGACGATTTTGATTATACATTAGAAACTAATAGCCTTATATTAAAAATAGGAAATTATTTCTTTAAAAATAAAATAATAAATTTAATTAAAAATAATTATCTATCTTTCAATCCAGCAAATGAAATGAAATTAGCTCAAAGTTATTTACAAACAAAAGTTGAAAATATTGAACTAGAAAAAAATGTAAATTTAAAATCTACCATAAATACTTTTAAAATTGTGGATCTAAATATAAATAATGATTCCATTTCAGCTATTTTTAATACTAGTGGTAAAGCAACTATTGAAATATCTGAGTAATTTTATTATTATAAAAATAGAGGAGATGTTCTCCTCTATTTTTGCGTTAATATTCTTATTACCTCTTTTGATATTTCTTTAGTGTTTATATCCGACTCAACCCTATCATTTTTTATCAGATTTATAAACTCTTCTAACTCATAAGTCATACTATTTTCTTCTTGAGGAACACTAATATTTTCAATTTCACCATTTTTATAATAAATTTTTACCTCTTTTATATTAGAAATACTATCTATTATAATTGAACCCTTTTCTCCTTGAATTTCACTTCCTATATAGCTGTTTGTTATTTTTGAATAAACTATTACTCCTGCCATATTTTTATACTCTAAAAGGGCACTTCCAATCCCAGGAACTCCACTATCTAAAGTGTAATTTATTATTTTACTATTTAATGGAATTCCAAAAAGTCTCAATATAAAATACAATGGATAAACACCAATATCTAAATGTGCCCCTCCTCCATATTTAGGATCAAAAATATTTGTTAATTCTCCATCTTTTAAATTATCATACCTCGATGAATATTGACAAAAATTTCCTATAAAACCTCTTACATCACCTATTTTATAGATATTTTTTTCTATTGACTTAAAATTAGGTAAGAATGTATTTTTCATAGCTTCCATTAAACTCACTTTATTTTCATAAGCTACTCTATACATCTCTTCAATTTCTTTTTCATTAATTCCCATAGGTTTTTCACACAATACATGTTTTTTACTTTTTA
>NZ_JBOFKN010000162.1:0-60997 GCF_051657365.1 Paraclostridium sp. | reverse complement strand
AAATATAATTTAAAAAGTTGTCCATCGCTCAGCTAATCATTATCTGAATATCTGGCTTGGTTGTTTGTGTTTAATTCTTTTAAAAAGAATTTTTATAATTAACCTACTGTTTAATTTTCAAAGTTCATTTTCTCGTTTGCCCTTTTCTTAAGGACAAGTAATACTATATCACCTCAATCAATTGACGTCAATACTTTTTTAAAATTAAATTTTATTTTTTTGTTTTTTATTTTAATATACTACTAAAATCTACATAATTAATTGCAAATAAGCTAAGATTAACTTCCCTTAGCTTATTTGCAATTTCTATATTTAAATATTATTTATTAAATATTTCATATTCATTGTATAAAGGATATTTATTAGTTAGTGATGTCACTTTCATTCTAGCTTCGTCTTCTTTATTGTGAGTTAAACATAAATCTATAGCTTCTGCTATATCTACCATATCTTCTTCTTTCATACCTCTAGTAGTTACTGCTGGTGTACCTAATCTTATACCACTAGTTACAAATGCTCCATTTGGATCAAACGGTATAGTATTTTTGTTTGCCGTTATATAAGCTTCATCTAATCTTCTTTCTGCTTCTTTTCCAGTTATGTTCTTATTAGTTAAATCTAATAATATTAAGTGGTTATCTGTTCCATTAGTAACCAGTTTAAAATCTCTCTTTATTAATTCTTCAGCAAGTCTTCTAGCATTTTTCACAACCTGTGTTTGATATTCATTAAACTCAGGTTCTAAGACTTCTTTAAATGCAACAGCTTTAGCTGCTATTATATGTTCTAATGGTCCTCCCTGAGTGCCTGGGAATATAGCTTTATCTATAGCTTTTGCATATTTTTCCTTACATAATATTATCCCACCTCTAGGTCCCCTTAATGTCTTATGCGTAGTACTTGTAACAAAGTCAGCTACTTCACATGGATTTTGATGAAGCCCTACAGCTACAAGACCAGCTATATGAGCCATGTCTACCATAAGCATAGACCCTACTTCATCTGCTATCTCTCTAAACTTTTTAAAATCTATTTCTCTAGGATACGCACTAGCTCCTGCAACTATTAATTTAGGTTTTATTTCATGTGCTTTTCTTCTTATATCATCATAATCTATTCTTCCATCTTGTACATTTACACCATACTCGATGAATTCAAAATATTGTCCTGAAATATTAGCAGGAGAACCATGTGTTAAGTGCCCTCCTTGCGACAAGTTCATCCCCATTACTTTATCTCCTGGCTTTAATATAGAAAAATATACACCCATATTTGCATTTGCTCCTGAATGAGGTTGAACATTAGCATGCTCTGCTTTAAATATTTTTTTCAATCTTTCTATTGCTAAAGTTTCTATTTCATCTATGTATTCACATCCACCGTAATATCTCTTTCCTGAATATCCTTCTGCATATTTATTTGTCAAATGACTCCCCATTGTTTCCATAACCGCCATAGACACTATATTTTCAGATGCAATCAACTCTATATTTCTTTGTTGTCTAACAAGTTCTCTTTCCATACTTTCATAAATATCTTTGTCCACTTTTTTTAAATTATCAAACATTATAATCATCCTTCCTTTGTAAATAAAATTATATAATCATCAAGTTAATTTTTCTAAACTCTTAATAGTTATATATTATTTTTCACAAGGTAATATGCCTGTTTTTTTATAACCTTTATTAACTTAATTTTCTTTATTATCTAAATAAAATTTAATCTGTATTTAATGTTGATATATAGTAAATAAATATATGTAATATAACCAAATATTTGATATAATCTTTATTATTATATTTATTTTGGAGGTGTGAATTTGGATAGAGAAATTAAGATGGATCAAGAAAGAAAAAAAGATATCTTTAGACTTGCACTTTTTACAGGTGAGCTTATGTTAAGAAATGGAGCTGAAACCTATAGAGTTGAAGATACCATACTTAGAATTTGTAATTCTAGAGGATATAATCATGTAAATGTATTTACCTCTCCTACAGTAATAATTATTTCTGATGAAAGATTCGATGGTATTACCTTTATGAAAACTATAAAAAGTAGAGGTATTAATATAAATAAAATCGATCTTTTAAATACATTTTCTAGAGAATTTGTTTCTAATAAAGATTTATCTATAGAAGATGCTATAGTCTTGCTAAAAGATATAGAAAAAGTTAAATCATATAATCAGTGGGCTGTTTATGTTGGAACCGGACTTGGATCTGCATGTTTCTCTGTATTATTAGGATGTACTCTCGTAGACTTTATATTTACATTTATAACATCTATTTTTGCAGTTATAATATATGACAAGATGTTCGGAATAAGCGCTATACCTTCATTTGCTACTTTGACATCTGCTATATTCATAGCCATAATAGGAACGACTTTATCTAGTATAGGTATCTTGAGTCAACCAAATACACTTATAGTTGGTTCTATTATGCCTCTTCTTCCTGGAGTTTCTTTAATAAAAGGATTAAGAGATCTTATTTCGGGGGATTTAATATCAGGGGTTGCAAGAGCATTTGATGCAACACTAACCGCAGTTGCAATAGCTGTTGGAGTAGGTTTCATCCTTGAAGTTTGGCTTAGATTGGGAGGTGTATTATAATGAGTAGTATGCCGTTATATTTGCATTTTATTTTTAGTTTTATTTGTACTATAGGATTTTCAATATTTCTAAGTGCTCCTAAGAGGTCATTACCTTATGCTGGATTAATAGGTGCTATTGGATGGGTTTTATATGTTTATTTATTTAGAATAACTAATAATCCTATCCTTTCAAATTTTGTTCCTGCTACTATTGTAGGAATCGCAAGTGAGGTATCTGCAAGATATTTAAAACAACCAGCTATTGTTTTTATAATACCTGGCATAATTCCATTAGTTCCAGGACTTGGAATGTATAATACTATGCTATATCTTGTACAAGAGAATTATGAACTAGCCGCATCTACTGGAGCAACAGCTCTACTAGTTGGTGGAGCAATATCTTTGGGTGTATTACTAGTAACTTCATTTGTTAAAACTATAAATACTATCAAACTTAATAAAAATAGATTTAGTTTTAATCATGTGATGACTAAGAAAGATTCAAACTTTGAAAATAACATAATGACAGAAGATAGCGCTTTAGACCGTGATTCAGATGATGATGATAATTTATAAAAAAAGAGGAAGCAATCTAGCTTCTTCTTTTTTTATATTTTTATTTGATTTATAACCTTTGTTATTACAGGAATATATTTTCTACTTTTTCTAAATTTAGAATCTCTACTTTTTATAAATAAATAAGATATAACTGTCAACCCTATCCCAAAAAATCCACTTATAACTTCTTTATTAAATGATATATCTATATAGCTCAATATTTTATATGATATAATCGTCCCCCCTAAAAGTGCTATAAGCGGTATTGCATAAACAATAGATGCTGCTTTTATTACATCCATAGAATCCATATTTACTTCCACATAATCGCCTATTTTAGCTCCTATTGTATTATCAACTTCTACGACTATATCTTTTTTGTCTGTAGATGATGCACATTTACCACAAGATGCACATGCAGAATGTTGTTGCATTTTTATTTTAGCGGTTATACTGTCTACTAGCTCTACTACGTATCCATGTTGATTCATATTACTCCCCCTATTTAGTAAATTTATTTATAGTTTCCATCAATTCTGAAATTAATTCTTCTGATTTTTGTGAATCGCCATCTTTAATAGATGTAGAAACACAACCTTTAATATGATTTTCTAAAATAATATTACCCACTTTATTTATAGCTGATCTTATTGCCGATATTTGCACTAATATATCAACACAGTATCTTTCTTCTTCAACCATCTTTTGTATACCTTTTACTTGACCTTCAATCCTATTCAATCTTTTTATAAGTAATTGTTTATCATTACTATTAGCTAATTTTTTTTCCATATTCCAACCTCTTTTTCATTCATATACTATATTATATACCATTTTATTATAAAAAAATAAATACTGTTGAATTAATTCAACAGTATTTATTTATTAAAGTATTATTCTTTCTCTTGTATATCAACTTTTATATTTAACTCGTTTAATTGTTGTTCTTCTGCAACAGCAGGCGCATTTGTCATAGGACAAACAGCACTTTGATTTTTAGGGAATGCTATAACATCTTTTATATTATTAGTACCCGCAAGTATCATTATAAGTCTATCAAGACCGAATGCCATACCTGCATGAGGTGGTGTTCCATATTTAAATGCATCTAATAAGAATCCAAACTTCTCATTTGCTTCTTCCTCTGTAAAACCTAATGCTTTAAACATTTTTTGTTGAACATCAGAATTAAATATTCTAACACTTCCTCCACCTACTTCATATCCATTGATAACCATATCATAGGCTTTAGCTCTTAAAGATGCTTTATCATCACCTTCAAGTTTTTCTAAATCTTCATCAAGTGGCGATGTGAACGGATGATGTTTAGCTACCATTCTTCCATTTTCTTCATCTTCTTCAAATACTGGGAATTCTGTTACCCATAACATGTTATAAACATTATTATCTAATAAATCTAATCTTCTAGCAACTTCTAATCTTACTTGCCCTAATGCATCAAGCACTACGCTATTTTTATCTGCAACAAATAATAATAAGTCTCCAGCTTCTGCATTCATTTTATCTAATATAGCTGTCATTTCTTCTTGTGTAAAGAATTTTGCTATAGGAGAATTAACTTCTCTATCTTCTCCTACTTTTATCCAAGCAAGACCTTTAGCTTTGTATGTTTTAGCATGATCCTCTAATTTACCTATTTGCTTTTTAGAGAATGTTTCAGCTTGACCTTTAACATTTATACCTCTAACGCTCATACCATCTTTACTAGCATTTGCAAATACCCCAAAACCACAGTCAGCTACTACATCTGATATATTAGTAAGCTCATATCCAAATCTAGTATCTGGTTTATCTGATCCGTACTTTTCCATAGCTTCAGCATAAGTCATTGTTTGAAGTGGTAATTTAACATCTATATTTAAAATCTCTTTAAATATTCTTTGTACCATCTTTTCCATTATATCCATAACATCCTCTTGCTCAACAAAAGACATTTCACAGTCTATTTGTGTAAACTCGGGTTGTCTATCTGCTCTTAAATCTTCATCTCTAAAACATTTAACAATTTGGAAGTATCTATCCATACCACTCACCATTAATAATTGCTTAAATAATTGAGGTGATTGTGGTAATGCATAAAATTTACCTTCATTAACTCTACTTGGAACTAAATAATCTCTAGCACCTTCTGGAGTTGGCTTTATTAAAAAAGGAGTTTCTATCTCAAAGAAATTATTTTCTGTTAAATAATTTCTTACTATACTAGCAACCTTACTTCTTAATATTAAATTCTTTTGCATAGATGATTTTCTTAAGTCTAGATATCTATACTTAAGTCTTAATTCCTCTGATACATTATCATCATCTTTTATATATATAGGTGGTGTTTCTGATTTATTTAATAATTTTAACTCAGTTGCAAATATTTCTATATCACCTGTTGGTAAATTAGGATTTTTAGATGATCTTTCTGCGACTTTTCCTTTGACAGCTATCACATACTCAGATCCTAATTTTTCAGCTTTAGCAAAAGCTTCTTCATTTACATCTGTATCAAATATTATTTGGCATATTCCACTTCTATCTCTTAAGTCAACAAACACTAATCCACCTAAGTTTCTTTTCTTTTGTACCCATCCCATAAGTACAACTTCTTCATCTATGTTACTTTCTCTTAAGTCCCCACAGTAGTGAGTTCTCTTTAATCCGTTTAGAGTCTCCATAACTTATCCTCCGTCTATTATTTAAGTCTAGATTATAATCTATTTTGTAATTCTTTTACTATTTCACTTAATTTTATAGTAGTTTGCTCTGATTTAGCCATGTCTTTAAGCGTTACTTCATCATTAGCTAATTCATCATCACCTATAACTATAGTATATTTTGCATTTAATTTATCAGCATATTTAAATTGAGCCTTTAAACTTCTATCTAAATGATCTTTATCTGCACTTATATGATTTTCTCTTAAATCTTTTAATATTTTAAAACTCTTTGCTTGAGCATTTTCACCTATAGTTGCTATAAATATATCTGTAGCCTTAGGATTAGGTATTTCTATATTATTATTTTCAAGAGTTAATAATAATCTTTCAACTCCTAGTGCAAATCCGATACCACTAACCCCTTTAGGTCCGCCTAATTGCTCAACTAATCCATCGTATCTTCCACCACCACAAACAGTGCTTTGAGCACCTATATCATTTGATACTATCTCAAATGCAGTTTTCTTGTAATAATCAAGTCCTCTAACTATAGTCTTATCAACTTTAAAATTTATACCCATTTCAGTTAAATACTCTTGAACTTTTGCAAAATGATCCTTACAATCATCACATAAGTGATCTATCATATATGGAACATCTTTTAAATTTTCTTTGCAAACTGGATTTTTACAGTCAATAACTCTCATTGGATTTTTTTCTTTTCTTTCATTACAAGTTTCACATAATACATCACTCTTAGCATCAAGATATGATTTTAATATTTCATTATACTTAGCTCTACAAGTAGGACATCCTACAGAGTTTATACAAGTATCTAAGTTATTCAGTCCTACTTCATTAAAGAATTGAACTGCTAAAGCTATAACTTCAGCATCTATAGATGGCTTATCGCTACCTAATGTCTCTATTCCAAATTGGTGGAATTGTCTTTGTCTTCCAGCTTGAGGTCTTTCATATCTAAAACATGGTGTTTGGTAGAATAATTTTGTTGGTTGAGTATCTGCATACATCTTGTTTTCTATAAATGCTCTAACTGCACCAGCTGTTCCTTCAGGTTTTAAAGTCAAACTTCTATTTCCTTTATCTTCAAAAGTATACATTTCCTTTTGAACAACATCAGTAGTTTCTCCAACACCTCTTTGGAATAATTCTGTGTGTTCAAATATAGGAGTTCTTATTTCTTCATATCCAAATAATGCACAAACTTCTCTAAATTTATTTTCAACATAATTCCATTTATATGCATCTTTTGGAGTTATATCTTTCGTACCTCTCGGAGCTTTAGTTAACATTTTTGTATACCTCCTTTACCTTTCTTTCTATCATATCTTCAACTCTATCTATATATATTTCTACATTTTTGACATTGTCAGTTCTTTCTATTCTATCTTCATCTACATAAACATATTTGCTTATAGCTCCTGCTCCTACTGCTAAATTACTTTGTTTTTCTTCCATTATTTGAATATTGTATATACATTCAAATCCTTCTTTTGCATACCCTATGTTTTCAAGGTTTCCAAGCATATGTTTTTGTCTATACATATAATATGGATTTAATCCCATTTTACCTGCATATTCCATAGATAGTTCTATCATTTTTATCATTTCTTCATATCTAGTAAGTTCATATTTATCAAGGTTTTCTTTTAATTCAGATGCTCTTTTTATAGCTAATGTATGTACAGTCAAACTTTCAGGATCTAATTGTTTAATTCTCTCTAAAGTATTTCTAACCATATCTATGTCTTCATCAACTAATCCTAGTATAATATCCATATTTATATTGTCAAAACCTAGATTTCTAGCTAGATTAAAACAATCTACTATATCATTAACATTGTGATCTCTTCCTATTTTAACTAAAGTTTCATCATTCATAGTTTGTGGGTTTATACTTATTCTAGTTACATTATGATTTTTCATAACTTCTAGTTTTTCTTTAGTTATAGTATCTGGTCTACCTGCTTCAACTGTGAATTCTTTTATTGTAGTCAAATCTAACTCTTTAAATAATGCTTTTATTAAAAAGTCTAACTGATCTGCATCTAAAGTTGTAGGTGTTCCTCCACCTATGTATAAAGTTTCAATTTCCTTTTTTGTATCTTTTAATATTTTTGCTAGACCTTTAATTTCTTCAATAAGAGCTTTTACATAATGATCTCTAAGGTGCCCAAATTGCTTCATAGGATTAGATGGGAAAGAACAATATACACATCTTGTAGGACAAAATGGAATACTTACATATAAAGATATTTTATTTTTATCAATAGGATATATAAATACTCGTTCTCTTTTTGCTATATCTAAAGCTAAATCTATTTTTTCATCTTTTATTAAGTAATTTGATTTAAGATTTTTTCTTATTTCATCTTCACTTAATCCTAAATCCAATAGATTGTGAACTATTTTAACAGGTCTAATTCCAGTTAAAATTCCCCAAGGCACATAAGTATCAAATAATTCATCTAAAACCTTGAACATACTTCTTTTTATTATTGTTTTTGTTTTCTTTTTTATATCTTCTTCATTAAGCAATTCTGTTTCAAAACATTCATCTTTTAAAATTTTTAATACTTTATTTTCATAGTACTTTGTTGTACTTTTAATTTGATCTTTTTCTACACTAATTTCATTTATTAAAATATTTTCAAATACATCATTACCATTTATAAATCTAAATTGAGTAGTAAATAACTTTAATAATTCTGCAACTTCATACTTGTAGTCATGTCCTTTTAGCTCAATACCTAACATTTAAACTACTCCTTTTTCTTTGATTGTAACAAGGGCCTATTACATATAAGGATTAGTTGCTTTTTCTATCCCCATTGTAGTATTTGGTCCATGTCCTGGATACACAATTATGTCATCTTCATAATTTTTTAATCTATTTAGTGATTTTTGAATTTGTTTGTTATCTCCACTATATAAATCAGTTCTACCCATACTTCCTGCAAATAAAGTATCTCCTGTAAACATATGATTTCCTACCTTTATGCACATACATCCTTTTGTATGTCCAGGAGTATGTATAAATTTAAGCTTTAAATCACCTAACTTTATACTATCGCCTTCTTTTACATATTTATCTGCATCAAATTCTGTTGCTCCACAGTGCATTCTATAACTTAAATTTTTCTTTTTATCTAATAAAATTTCTTTTTCATCTTCATGCGCTATAATACATGCATTCGTAGCTTCTTTTAACTCTGGAACACAACCTATATGGTCCCCATGTCCATGCGTAAGAATTATATATTTAATATTTATAAAATTATCTTTAGCATATCTCATTAAATCTTTTATTTCTCCACCTGGATCTATAACCGCACCGTCTCTAGTATTTTTATCTGCTATCAAATACGTATTTTCTCCAAATAAATGATCTGTATATTTTTCTATTATCATGATTTTATCCCCCTTAAAAATTTTTTTCTGAATCTATAAGCATAGTAACTGGTCCATCATTTACTAGCTCTACCATCATATGCGCTCCAAATTTACCAGTTCCAACCTTTACATCATGCTTTTTAGCTTTAGCAATAAATTCTTCATAAAGATTAGTTGCCAAATCTGGTTTCGCTGCATTTGTAAAATTAGGTCTTCTTCCTTTTTTGCAGTCACCATATAATGTAAACTGAGAAACTACTAAAAGTTCCCCATTTACATCTTTAAGTGATAAGTTCATCTTCTCATCTTCATCTTCAAATATTCTTAAATTTATGATTTTTTCTAGCAAGTAATCTACATCCTCACTTGTATCTTCATGTGTTACTCCTAATAATACAAGTAATCCTTTATTTATCTCTCCAATAGTAGTTTCATCTACTACAACTTTTGATGAAGCTACTCTCTGAACTACAGCTCTCATTAGATCCTCCTTAATTTATAACTCTATAAATATTTTCTACTCCTGGAATAGCTTTAATCTTTTTCATTAAAAAGTTTAAAGTCTCTATGCTTTCTACTTCTACAAGTAAGTTTACATTTACTATGTTATCTTTACTTTTCCTTGCATTTATTCCATTTAAAGATACTTTTTCAATAGCAACAATGTGTGTTATATCATTTATAACACCTCTTCTGTCGTATGCCTGAATTTGTATTTCCGCTTCAAATTTAGCATTGTTAGCAATCTCCCATGAAACTGCTACTAATCTATTGTTAAAGTACTCATTGTCTAAATTAGAGTTTGGACAATCTTTTCTATGAACTGCAACTCCTCTTCCTTTTGTTATATATCCAATAATTTCATCTCCAGGTATAGGATTGCAACATTTTGCAAATCTTACCAATATATTATCTACACCCTTTACTATAATACCTTGTGGTGAGGATTTTTTTCTTTTTTTGGTATATTCCTGCTCTCCTATACTATGTTTATTGAAATCATCTATTTCTTTATTTTCAGGTATTTTCTTCGTAAATTCTTTTTCATAAAGTTCTTTTACTTTAGGAACTACTTGCGAGGACATTATTCCTCCATATCCTATAGT
Organism: Paraclostridium sp.; assembly: GCF_051657365.1. NCBI lineage: Bacteria > Bacillati > Bacillota > Clostridia > Peptostreptococcales > Peptostreptococcaceae > Paraclostridium > Paraclostridium sp. Next base: position 50,661 of record NZ_JBOFKN010000162.1, on the reverse strand, counting down.
AGCTACTAAATCTTCTACTGTAGGTTGATTAAATTTTCTAGCCACCTGAATCATATATTTTTCAATTGCTGAATCTTTTGTAGGTACTCCATACTTTTTAAAATCTTTTTCTAGTATAGCACTACCTCTTTCTATATTTTCTTCTCTTCTTTCTTTTTTAAACCACTGTCTAATCTTAGACTTCGCATTAGGTGTTTGTACTATATTTACCCAATCCCTACTTGGTCCACTTGAATTTGACGATGTTAAAATTTCAACTATATTCCCATTTTCCAATTTATAATCTAGAGAAGCTATTCTTCCATTAATTTTAGCTCCAACACATTTATTACCCACATTTGTATGGACTCTATATGCAAAATCTATTGGAGTAGATCCTGCTGGTAACTCAATTACATCTCCTTTTGGAGTGAATACATAAACTTGGCTATTAAATACATCATCTTTTAATGCATCCATAAATTCTTGAGGGTCTTTTAAATCTTTTTCCCACTCCATCATTTGTCTTAACCATTGCAATTTTTCTTCTAACTTATTTTCTTTGATATTGGTTTTGCCTTCTTTATATTTCCAGTGAGCTGCAATACCATACTCTGCTATATTATGCATTTCTTTAGTTCTTATTTGTATTTCTACAGGTTCTCCATCTGGTCCTACAACTATTGTGTGTAATGACTGGTACATATTTGGTTTCGGCATGGCAATATAATCTTTAAATCTTCCTGGTATAGGCTTCCATAATGTATGTACCATACCTAAAACTGCATAACAATCTTTTACAGAGTTAACTATTATTCTTACTGCCATTAAGTCATAAATTTCTTCAAAATCTTTATGCTTATTCTTCATTTTTCTATATATACTATAGAAATGTTTAGGTCTTCCATATATATCACACTTTATATTAACTTCTTCAACTTTTACTTTAAGAATATCTACTATTTTTTCTATATAAGCTTCTCTTTGACTTCTTTTTTTGGCTACTTTATCTACTAACTCATAATAACCTTCACTATCTATATATCTTAGCGCAATATCTTCTAATTCCCATTTTACTTTATATATTCCTAATCTACTTGCAATTCCACCATAAATCTCTAATGTTTCCGTTGCTTTAGCTCTAGCTTTCTCAGGAGGCATGTACTTTAAAGTTCTCATATTATGTAATCTATCTGCCAACTTTATAAGTATAACTCTAATATCTTTTGACATAGCTAAAAACATTTTTCTTAGATTTTCAGCTTGTGTCTCTTCTTTTGACTTATACTTTATTTGTCCAAGCTTTGTAACTCCATCAACAAGATCTGCGATTTCTTCCCCAAAATCTTTTTTTATATCTTCATATGTGTATTCAGTGTCTTCAACTACATCATGTAGTAATCCAGCCGCTATAGTTTGCATATCTAGTTCCATATCACAAAGTATATTAGCAACTGCTATTGGATGTATAAAATATGGCTCCCCAGATTTTCTTAATTGGCCATCATGTGCTTTTTTGCCATAATAATAAGCCTTTTCGATTAAGCCTATATCTCCATTAGGGGCATATCTTTTTATCTTATCTATTAATTCCTGTAATTGCTTATCTTGCATATAACCACCTATTTTATAGTATAAATTTTGATATATATGAAAATAGTTGGCTTTTTACCAACTATTGAACTTCTTAATATTTTATAAGTGAGTTTACATGATAATTAGATACTTTATCAATGCCTTTTAACTCTTCTAATTCTATTAAGAATTGCATAGAAACAACTTCTCCACCTAGCTTCTCTATAAGCTTAGCAGCAGCTTCCATAGTTCCTCCTGTAGCTAATAGATCATCTACTATTGCAACTCTTTGACCTGGCTTTATTGCATCTTTATGAATCTCTAATGTATCAGTTCCGTATTCTAATCCATATTCATACTTTTCAACCTCTCCAGGTAATTTACCTGGCTTTCTAACTGGAACAAATCCTATACCCATTCCGTAAGCAACTGGAGTTCCCATTAAGAAACCTCTTGCTTCTGGCCCAACTATTATATCAACATTTTTATCTTTTAGATCTGCTATTATTTCATCTACTGCAAACTTAAATGCTTCTCCGTTGCTTAATAAAGTTGTTATGTCTTTAAATCCTATACCTGGTTTTGGGAAATCTTTTATCTCTCTTATTGAATCTTTTAAGTTCATTTAAATCCTCCTAATAGCTTTGCTTATATTTATCTTTAAGTTGATTAAGTCCTTGTAGTACCTTACTTGAACATAAGTCAATCTTAGCACTTGGTCTTGGCATAATTTCCATCTTTAAAGTATTATTTTTATCATCTATATTAAAATTCATTAAATCTAATTCTTTAAACACATTTAACATAGCAAATAATTTTATAGGTGCTATGTTAAAATTCGACTTAATTTCTAATATATTAATTTTTAGCTCTCTATATTTAAACATCAACTTATATAGAGTTATAAATTCTTCTCTGCTTGGAATTATACTACTTATTATATTATTTACATATATTAAATCATTTTTATCATAATATCTTATAATTTCACATTGATTCTTAGTATATTCATATAAAAACGAATATTCCTCTATATTGTATAAATAATCATAAAGAATAATATTATTATATCTTTTTAAATCTATTTTATCAATATAGGGAAAGAATATAAGTTGAAGTTTGTCATTTATATTGTCTATAATATTATAATTTATATCAAATTCATAATCTGTAAGCGACATATCAGATATAGCTTTGAAAAAACCATTTATTGAGTTCGTTACAATTAAACTCTTATTATTTATATGCTCAAAAATATTTATATTTTTATTTCCAGTTATATCTATAGCTTCACTACTATATATTAAGTTTTCACTTTCTATACAAGGCCTAATACTTTCAAATAATTTTATACTATCTATATTTTTACTTGTATCTTTTGGATAAGCAAGTCTTATGTCCTTTAATAAAAATTGTATTTTCCTATTACCCATATAAGTATTTTCATCTAATTGAAATAATATATCTACTTTATCTCCAATTTCAAAATTATCAGCCATATACGCCATATTAAATCCAATACATTCATATATTTTATCTTTTTCTAAGTTTAGCTTCAAATGGTTTTTCTCTTTTCCCATTCTAAACATCCCTCTAATTTCCATATTTCTAATTATAAACCTAGGACTTGGATTGCTCATTCCAAAAGGTTCTAGACTATGCAATTCCTCTATCAAGTTAAAATCTATTGAAGCTTCATTTAATTCAAATTCTACATTTACATTCTCTATCATGTCTTCATCTGTAAGATTATAATCAGCTATTTCATTAACTCTTCTTCTTAGCTCTCCAACATTACCTGCATCCATAGACAAACCTGCAGCTTGTTCATGTCCTCCAAATCTACCAAGTAAGTCCGAGCATTTAACCAATGTATCAAATATGCTAAATCCTTTTATAGACCTTGCTGAACCTGTAGCTTCATTATCTTCTATTGTTAGAAGTATGGTTGGTTTATAGTATTTTTCTGTTAATTTAGATGCAACAATTCCTATAACTCCATGCTGCCATCCTTCATTTGCTATTACAAGTACCTTATCATTTTCATAACTTTGATTACTCTCAATTATGCTTTCAGCTTCTTGATACATTTTAGATTCTATCATTTGTCTTTCATTATTTTTATCTTCTAAAAGATTCGCTATTTCAACAGCTTCCTCTTTTGATTTAGTTGTAAATAATTCTACCCCTAAATATGAATATCCCAACCTACCAGATGCATTAATTCTAGGTCCTATAGAGAATCCCACATGTGATGATCCTATTTTATTAGTATCTATTCCACATACATTTATAAGCTCCCTTAACCCTAAATTTTTACCATCTTTCATAAGCTTCAATCCATTTTTAACTATAATTCTATTTTCATCCACTAGTGGAACTATATCACATATAGTAGCTAATGTTACTATTTCTAAATAATCGTACATAGAGTTTTCAAATACTTCTTTTGGAGTTAATGCTTGGATAAGCTTAAAAGCAACTCCACATCCACATAACATATCAAAAGGATAATTACATTCATCTTGCTTTGGATTTACAACCGCATAAGCATTAGGTATACATTCTTGAACTTCATGGTGATCGGTTATTATAATATCTATACCCAATTCATTTGCTATCTCAACTTCTTTTATAGATGTTATTCCACAGTCTACACTTATTATTAAGTCACAATTTTGTTCGTTTAAAGTTTTTATAGCTTCTTCATTTATACCATATCCTTCTTCTAGTCTATTCGGTATATAATATTTAACCGGATATCCTATAGAATCAAAATATATACATAATATAGATGTTGATGAAACTCCATCTACATCGTAATCTCCATATATCCATATATTTTGATTATTTTCTATAGCATAATTTATTCTATCTACAGCTTTTTCCATATCTTTCATCAAAAATGGATCTCTAAGATATTCTAACGATGGATTTATAAATATTTCAGCATCATCTTCGTTATTAATACCTCTATTTTTTAATATTTGTCCTATTTCCGGGGAAATTTTCATTTTTTCATTTAAATCGTAATTTTTTATCTTACCTTTATATTTAAGTGTCCATTTTTTGTTAAACATAGACAATCTACCCCCTATTTTTTCATATACTCAGATCTTATTATTTTTATAACTAATAAAATTCCCACTAAAAATGAAACTATAAATCCTGAGAAAGCTAAAATTCTAACCCAAAAACTACTATTTATGTTAGGTGATGATATTATTAAAGACGACCCCACTAGCAATGCAGCTAGTACCAAACTTAAAGATAATTTAGTCGCAAAGTCTGTTATTATTTTTTCTAATTTAGAGAATTTAACATCCTCTATATGAATTCTAATATTATTTTTTTCTATATTTCTTAATATACCTTTTAGTTGCTTGGGTATCGCTTTTATATCTGAAATAGCTTCTTGCGTGCTTTGTTTCGATTGTTTTATTATATTTTCAGGATTTAATCTATTCACATAGTAATATTTCATAAATGATTTTCCTGCAATAGTTATAGAAAAATTAGGATTCAATTCTCTAGCAGTTCCTTCTAACGTTATAAGCGCTTTTACTAATAACACTAGTTGTGGCGGAAGTGCTACCTTATATGTTCTACAGAATCTAAATACTTCATTTAATATATCTCCCAAACTCAACTTATCTAGTGGAACATCATAATAATAGTGCATTAAATATAACAAGTCCTGTCTTAATCCGGTTAAATTAGTATCATAAGATATAACATCTAACTCCATAAGTAAATATATAATTCTATCTATATTTCTATCTACCGCTGCAAGTGTTATAGCATTTAATATATTTAATGTTTTCTTATCTATTATTCCTATCATTCCAAAATCAATATAAGCTACACAGCTATCATTTATAACAAATATATTACCTGGATGTGGATCTGCATGGAAAAATCCATATTCGAATATCTGCTTAAATAAAGATTTTATTCCTATCTCACTAATTTTTTCAGTATCCCACCCTAATTTTTTCATTTTATTTACATTACTTAATTTAACACCTACAATTTTTTCTAACACTAAAACTTTTTGAGTTGTGTATTCCATAAATACTTTAGGTATATATACTTCCGATGTATCCGCAAACATATTTTGAAATTTCAATCCATTTATAGCCTCAAAATTATAATCTAATTCTCTCAAGAGCTGAGTCTCAAAGTCTTCTATTATACTTTGAATATCAACATTTAAATCTTTATTGAAATCTTTAATAGCTCCAGCAATAGCTTTTAATATTTCGATATCGGACTTTATTATATTCTCCATATTAGGTCTTTGAATTTTAACGATTACACTATCTCCACTTTTTAATGTAGCTTCGTAAACTTGCCCTAAAGACGCCGCTGCTATAGGTGTATGATTAAACTCTAAAAAGATATCATTTATAGGTACATTTAATTCTTCTTTTAATATCTTCATAGCTATATCAGTATCAAATACCTCTACATTATCTCTTAACTTTACTAGTTCATCTATAATATTTTGATCTAATAAATCTTTTCTAGTGCTCAATATTTGGCCTAATTTCACATATGTAGGTCCTAATTCTTCAAAAGCTCTTCTCAATCGCTCTCCCGTAGACATATTTTTTATTTCTGCCGGTGGATTAGTTATTGGAATTTTGTAAGCTACACCTTCTATATTAAGTTTTTCTACGATAATACTAAATCCGTATTTCAAAAGTATTTGAACTATTTCCTTATATCTTTTTAAATGTCTATAACTTACTTTCATTTTTTACACCTAGCCTTAATTAAAATAATATTATTTATAAGAGAAGAAAGGACAATATATTTTATATTGCCCCTTTTTCTAATCTATTTATAATTATTTGCAGTTTCTACATATTTTAATGCAGAATTAATAAGATTTTGTTTTTCTTCTTGTGTAAGTTCTCTTATAACTTGAGCAGGAGATCCCATCGCAAGAACACCAGATGGTATTTTTTTATTTGGGGGAATTAAGCTTCCCGCACCAATTAATGTACATTCCCCTATTTCTGCACCACCTAGTACAATAGATCCCATACCTATTAAAGTATTATCCCCTATTTTACATCCATGTATAAGTGCTTTATGACCTACAGTCACATTTTTTCCTATTAGAGTTTCACAATTATATTCAATATGTATAACTGTGCCATCTTGTATATTAGTATTTTCTCCTATACTTATAGAATTTTCATCGCCTCTTATAACCGCATTATACCATATATTTGCATTTTTACCTATTTTCACATCACCTATAATACATGCTGTTTCTGCTATAAAAACACTTGAATCAATTTGTGGTTCTTTTCCTTTATAGCCCTGTATCACCGTATCTACTTCCCTTCTAACATTAATCTGGCTTGTATCATTATAGAACATTCAGTACGTTTCTTTTGCATTTCACAACCCAACTCATATGGTTTCATTACATCTCCATTAAAGTTAGTTGCATTTGCATGACATCCTCCAGAACAATAGAATTTATTCCAACATTTTTTGCAATCTTCTTTACTATATACGTGTGCATTTTTAAATGTATCCGTTATTTCCCTTGGTATTACTACTTCTTCATCACTTATATTTGCAAGTCTATACTCATCTTTTCCAACAAATTGATGACATGGATATATATCTCCATTAGGTGTTATAGCTAAGTATTCATTACCTGCACCACAACCTGTTATTCTTTTTATTACACAAGGTCCCTGATTTAAATCTATCATAAAGTGGAAAAACTTGAAGTTCTCTCCATTTAATAATCTATCTGAATATTTAACTGCTAACTTTTCATATTCATTAAATACTGTTTCCATGTCTTCTTGTCTTAATGCAAATGGATTACTTTCATCATCTACAACAGGTTCTACTGATGTAAGTTTAAATCCTTCATCTGCAAAGTGAAGTACATCTTCTGAGAAGTCTAAGTTTTCTCTAGTAAATGTTCCTCTTATATAGTAATACTTATCCTTAGGTCTACTTTCTACTAACTTCTTAAACTTAGGCATTATTATATCATAACTTCCCTTATCGTTTAATGTAGGTCTCATTCTATCATTAACATCTTTTCTTCCATCTAAACTTAAAACTACATTGTGCATATTTTCATTTATATACTTTATTTTTTCATCATCTAATAATATTCCATTTGTAGTTATTGTAAATCTTATATTTTTGTTATTCTCTTTTTCTATACTTCTTCCATACTCAACAAGTTGTTTTACTACTTCGAAATTCATTAATGGCTCTCCACCAAAGAAATCTATCTCCAGGTTTCTTCTATTTGCAGAGTTAGCTATTAAATAGTCTATAGCTTTTTTACCAACTTCAAAGCTCATCATTTCCTTAGCTCCACCAAAATCTCCTTGAGCCGCGAAACAGTAACTACATTTTAAATTACAATCATGTGCAACATGTAAACATAAAGCTTTTACTACCTTTTTTCTATCTATGAAGTTCGGATGATGTTGATATGTATCTTCTGTATATAATAACCCTTCATCTTCTAGCGTTTTTATTTCATTATATGCTTCTTTTATTTGTGCTTCTGTGTAAGTATCGCTTAATTTATTTGTTATTTCTTGTAAAGACATTTCCTTATAGTGGTCTAATAGGTTATACGCTACCTCGTCTACAACATGAACTGCTCCACCATTTACATCTAAAACTATATTATATCCGTTCATTGAAAACTTATGTATCATACTCATAATGTGCCTCCTAGTTTGTTTATACCTATATATTATCATATAAATAGACTTATAGCCTACTTATGTTTTATATCCCTATTTTCTAATTCTACTCAAAAAAAGCAGCTTACATAGCTGCTTTCCCTTTGTTAAATAATAAATTTATTATCTCTCGCACTCTTGATTTGCAACTGTACAAGAAGTTTTACAAGCAGATTGACAAGATGTTTGACATTCTCCACATCCACCTTTTGCCGCACTTTCTTTTAAAGTAGCTTTAGATAAAGTTTTTACATGCTTCTTTTCCATTTTAACTACCTCCTATCTTAATAATACTTTCTTGATTATATCATAAAATTTACATAAGTGGAAATTTATTTGAAGTTTACACCTAAAACACCACCTATTCCACCTGCTAAAGATATAAGTAATATTTTATATACCATAGTCATTTCAAATACAAAAGAATCATTAGCTAAAAACACGACAATCATTAAACATAATATATAAAGCAATCCAACTAATACCCCATATAGAAGTCCTTTTTCTTTTATTTTCATAGTTGCGTAGAAACCACCAAACGCCGCAGATGCTGTTGTTATTATAGATGTTGCTATAGCTATACTCTCTGCAGACATACCAGTAAATGTAAGTAAAATATTATAAGTTAATAAGCAAGTAAGTGTTATTATGTACGCATATCCTAATCCTTTAAAAATACTATTTGATTTTTCCATAAAAAAACCTCCCCTCTAATATACAATATATTCAAGGGAAGGCTTTGTAATTACAATTATTGTTTTATTTTTCGTTTGACTCAGTAGATGCTATAGCCCATTTTTCAAATGGAACCTTAGTTCTGCTTGGTCCAATTTCTAATATCACAACATCTTCTTCAACTTTAGCTACATTTGCTACTATACCACCTATTGTTACAACTTTAGAACCTACATTTAAGTTTTCTCTCATCTCTTTAAGTTGCTTGTCTTTTTTCTTCTGTGGTCTTATTAAGAAGAAATAAAATACTGCAAAAAATACAACCCACATAATTATACCTGTTATAGCTTGAGGCATATGTATCACTCCTTTTAAATAATATATTTGTTAAAAATTTAAGCTTTTATGTTTTATATAATAATCATTATAACTTAAAATAATTATAATTCATAGCCATATTTTTGGAAAAATTCTTTTCTAAAGTCTAATAATCTATCTTCCATTATAGCTTCTCTTACTTGTTTCATTAAATTTAATAAGAAATGCAGGTTGTGAGTAGTTATAAGTCTAGATGCTAATATCTCGTTAGCCTTAACTAAGTGTCTTATATATGCTCTTGTATAGTTTCTACAACAATAGCAATCACAATTAGGGTCTAGTGGTCCAAAGTCTCTTGCATATTTTGCATTTCTAACTACTACTTTACCCTCACTTGTCATAGCTGTTCCATTTCTAGCTATACGAGTAGGTAAAACACAGTCAAACATATCTATCCCTCTTATAACCCCTTCAATTAAATCATCAGGACTTCCAACACCCATTAAGTATCTTGGCTTATCTGCTGGCATTAAAGGTACCGTATAATCTAAAACTTCATACATTAATTCTTTTGGTTCTCCGACACTTAATCCCCCTACTGCATATCCAGGTAAGTCTAATTCTAGTATTTCTTTAGCAGATTGTTCTCTTAAGTCTTTATACATACCACCTTGAATTATACCAAATAAAGCTTGATTATCTGTATTTGTATGAGCTTCTTTACATCTCTTTAACCATCTAGTAGTTCTTTCTAAAGAATTTTTAACATAATCTCTATCAGCTGGATATGGTGCACACTCATCAAATGCCATCATTATATCTGATCCTAATGCATTTTGAATTTCCATAGCTTTTTCAGGACTTATAAAGTGCTTAGATCCATCTATATGTGATCTAAAATGTACACCTTCTTCAGTTATTTTTCTAAGTGGCCCTAAACTAAATACTTGGAATCCTCCACTATCTGTAAGTATTGGCTTATCCCAGTTCATAAACTTATGAAGTCCGCCCGCTTCTTTAACTAAATCATGTCCCGGTCTCATATATAAGTGATAAGTATTACTTAGTATTATTTGAGATCCTATTTCTTTTAACTCTTCTGGTGTCATTGCTTTTACAGTTGCTTGAGTTCCAACTGGCATAAATATCGGTGTTTCTATTACTCCGTGAGGAGTATGTAATCTTCCTAATCTTGCTCCACTTTGTTTGCAAGTTTTTATAAGTTCATATCTTACTGCGCTCATGCTGATTCTCCTTACTTTTTATCTATTGTTTATTTTCATGACTCAAAGCCTGTTCTAAATTTCTTTTATGGCATTCACAGTCATGGTCTTCACATTCCTCATAATGTATACTAGTTACATTCATCGTACTGTTATCATCTGTTAGCAAGTATTTTCTTATTGCAAACAACCCAGCTATAGCCATTATACCTAATAATAGATCTAACATTCCCTCACTTTTAGGTAGTAATAATAACTTTCTTGCTATTGCATATAAAAGTACTTCTATCAATGCCCCCGGTATATGTAGTGATAGCATTACAACCAATTCTACACCTATAACTAATAGTAATATTTGACCTAATAAATCATTAAATTGTGCATATAGTACCGGTGTATGATATTCTACAATATACGATTGCCATATAACTCTAAGTACATCAATAGTACCTAAAAATACAGCTAATAATACAACCATTGCTAATAATGATTCAAATATATATGCTATTTTAAGTGCTAAACTTTTTTCATCCAATTTTTTCACATTAGGCCCCCATATCTATTTTATTATCATTGCATCCCCAAAACTAAAGAATCTATATTTCTCCTCAACTGCCGTACTATATGCATTTAATACAGCTTGCTTAGAAACTAATGCACTTACTAACATTATTAAAGTAGACTCTGGTAAGTGGAAATTAGTTATTAATCTATCTACTATTTTAAATTTATATCCTGGATATATAAATATATTAGTCCATCCGCTAGATTCTAAAATTTCACCTACTTCATTACTTGCTGATTCAACAGTTCTACAACTAGTTGTTCCAACGCATATAACTTTATTACCATTTTTCTTCGCTTTATTTATTTTATCTGCTGCTTCTTTTTCTACCATATAATATTCAGAATGCATTTCATGTTCTAACACATCGTCTACTTTAACTGGTCTAAATGTTCCAAGTCCTACATGTAAAGTTACAAATGCTATATCTACACCCTTTTCTTTTATCTTTTCTAAAAGGTCATTAGTAAAATGAAGACCAGCTGTTGGTGCTGCTGCAGATCCACTATGCTTTGAATATACAGTCTGATATCTTTCTCTTTCTTCTAATCTCTCTGTTATATATGGTGGTAGCGGCATATTTCCAAGTTCATCTAATACCTCTTCAAAAATTCCTTCATAGTAGAATTTTACCAATCTAGAACCTTCTTCTGCCAATCCTACTACTTCTCCTATAAGCTTTCCATTTCCAAACGAGAACTTTGTTCCAACTTTAGCTCTTTTTCCTGGTTTAACTAATGCTTGCCAAATATCTTTATCTGTTCTTTTTAATAAAAGAAATTCTATTTTACCACCAGTATCAACCTTTTCACCTATAAGTCTTGCAGGTATAACTCTTGTATTGTTAAGAACTAAACAGTCCCCTGGATTTAAGTAATCTACAACATCTTTAAATATTTTGTGCTCAACTTCTCCTGTTTGCTTATCTAGAACCATAAGTCTAGAATTAGATCTATCTTCTAATGGTGTTTGAGCTATTAATTCTTCTGGTAAATCAAAGTAAAAATCACTAGTTTTCAATTTAAACGTCCTTTCTATATCATAGTACAAATTACATCATAACAAAAAAAATAATTTTTTTCTATATTAATAGTATTTATTATTTATACTAATTGGTTTTAATTCCTTACTTTTGATTAGGATATGGTAGCTTTAAATGTTCATAAGCTAAAGGCATAGCAATTCTACCTCTAGGTCCTCTATTTATAAATCCTAATTGTAATAAATAAGGTTCATAAACATCTTCTATAGTGTTTCTATCTTCACCTATAGATGCTGCTAAAGTATCTAGCCCAACTGGTCCACCTTTAAATTTTTCAATAATAGTGGTTAAAAGTTTTTCATCTACATAATCAAGCCCTAAACTATCTACTCCTAACAACTCTAATGCATCATTTGCAACTTCATCAGTTATATTTCCATCAGCTCTAACTTGAGCATAATCTCTAACTCTTTTTAAAAGTCTATTTGATATCCTTGGTGTTCCTCTAGACCTCCTTGCTATTTCTGTAGCTCCTCCAATTTGAACCTCTGCTCCTAATATAGTCGATGATCTAATTACTATTTGCGCTAGTTCTTCAACTGTGTAATAATCTAACTTACATATAACTCCAAACCTATCTCTTAATGGGTTAGTTAACATGCCCGCTTTAGTAGTTGCTCCAATTAACGTAAACTTAGGTAAATCAAGTCTTATACTTCTAGCAGATGGTCCTTTTCCTATAATTATATCTAAACAATAATCTTCCATTGCTGAATATAAAACTTCTTCTACAGTTCTACTTATTCGATGAACTTCATCTATAAATAAAACATCATTTTCATTTAAATTTGTTAATATTGCAGCTAAATCTCCAGCTCTTTCTATAGCTGGTCCAGAAGTTATTCTAAGATTAACGCCCATCTCACTAGCTATAATAGATGCTAAAGTTGTTTTCCCAAGTCCTGGAGGACCATATAATAAGACATGGTCTAACTGTTCATTCCTAGCTCTTGCAGCTTCTATAAAAATTTTCAGAAGTTCCTTTGCTTTATTTTGACCTAAATAATCATCTAAGTTTTTAGGTCTTAAATTATTTTCTATATCAACATCTTCATTTTGCATGGTAGATGTTATTATTCTGTTTTCCTCATCAAACATGTTCTAAACTCCCCCTATCTAAGAGACTTACTCATTATATAACTTAGTGATTTTTTTATTATATCTTCTGTATTCATGCCACTTTTTTTACAGCTATCAACAGCTTCTCTAGATTCTTGAGTTGAGTATCCTAATGCAACAAGTGCATCAATTGCTTCATCTTGTGATATAGCAACCGGAGTTTGTGTAAGAAGAGTTGGTTCAAATTCAATATTATTTTTATCTATCTTATCCTTCAATTCTAATATGATTCTTTCTGCTGTCTTCTTTCCAACACCTGGAGCTTTAGACATTTTTGCCACATCTTCACTTACTATATAAGCACCTATTTGTTTTGGTGTAGCAAATGATAGAATTCCAAGAGCTACCTTAGGTCCTATCTTAGAAACAGAATTTAATAATTCAAACATAGTAAGTTCTTCTTTTGTACCAAATCCACAAAGGCTCATATCATCTTCTCTTACTATTAATTTAGTATATATCTTGCATTCTTTACCTAATTGCACACCCATTAATGTATTTGATGATACATTAATTTTGTATCCAATATTATTTGCTTCTATTACTAAACTATCTAATTTTATTTCTTCTATACTTCCTTTTATATAACTATACATATTTCCCCCCTATATTTTTGAATGTTTTTTCTAATTTATTGGAGTGGCAATGACATATAGCAACTGCTAATGCATCTGCTACATCATCCGGCTTTGGCACTGACTTTAAATTTAGAAATGATTTAACCATCTGTTGTACCTGAGATTTTTCTGCTCTTCCATAACCAACTACACCTTGTTTAACCTGAAGAGGAGTGTATTCATAAACCGGCTTATTATTATGTGCACAAGCAAGCATTGTAACTCCTCTTGCTTGTGCTACTGTAATAGCAGTTTTAACATTTTTATTAAAGAATAATTCCTCTATACCAACTTCATCTATATTGTAATTTTTTATCAAAATATCTATTCCTTTATATACAAGTTCTAGTCTTTTTAATATATCCATGTGTGCTGGTGTAGTTACAGCTCCATAATCAATAACTTTAAAATTATTGTTTTTATATTCTATTATTCCGTATCCAACTATAGCTATACCTGGGTCTATACCTAAAATAATCATATTTTAAATTACTCCTTCATAAGAAACTTACGTTCTGTATTAATATATAATAACACATTTATGTATAAACTATAAAGAGATGAAAAGTTTCCCTTCCATCTCTTTATAATTTTCTTTTATTAAATTTTAGTTAACATTTAACTACCAAAATCCTCTAACTTAGAATATATCTCATCCTGTGTACTTGCGCATATTCCAGATTTAACATCTTCTTGAACAGTTTTTGGTAACGACTGCGTTTCAATTTGAGTATTTTCTAATAATTCTCTTTCACCTTTATCATTGTATTTGCAAACTATTATAAGTCCTTGTTTATCTTCTATTGAAAATTGGTTTGCTTTACCTGGATCATTAAAGTTTTCTTTTTCAGTTAATGTTATTTCGTATTTATCTAATTGCTTTATAGTTCTATTTGGATACTTATTTGTTAGATAGTCAGTTATTTCATCTTTTGATTTTCCTATTAATTCATTTGGTATTGTTCCTATCATCATAGGTGCTTCATCACTAGGCGTTCCATCTTCAAATACTTTTTCCACCCAAATTTCACAATCTTCACTCAGGTTAAATGTATCTTTAACCGTTTCTTCTTTCTTTAACTCTGCATTTCCTTTTTTAGAAATATCTTCATCTGACGTATTAAATCCTACATAAATTCCTCCAGCGAGAACTCCTATGCCTATTGTTATCATAATCGGTATTCGCCAAGGAAATTCTTTTTTCTTTTCGAACATTAAAAACAACCTCCTTATACCGGTTATTTTTTCCAATTAGATTTTTTTTATACATTTTATAAATTTATAATCCATATATTTATTTTTTATTTAATAAATGTTTCACTTTCCACTTATATTTCATAATATATCTTATCAATTTATAATATATTTATTAAAAGGAGTGATTAATTTTGAATATAAATAATAATTTATTAGCTCGACTTGACTTTATTGAATTTAAGCAACAAATTTTACTTTTAAAACAGCCTAATCATAAAGTTAGTGTTTTCGCAAATTTGTCCTTAAGTGAGTATTTAAATATAAAAGATTATGTAAATAGATTTGAAAGATCCATGAATATTAATAAAGCTTATACATTTAATGAATATGAAAATGGACTATATGAATTATGTCCACTAATAAAAACCTACCCTGGTAGTTCTATATTGATTGCAAAAATATTAATGGATATTAAAAATTTCGATTTATTATTCTCACATTACAATTAAATTCGTCTATTGCTTTATTTATTTTTTAATAGTATATCTATAAAATTTTAGGAAATAATTTTATTAACACATTATTATAGGAGGAAATTTTATGGATAAAATAAATTGTAGTGTTAATAATTGTTCCCATAACAACAAAAGTATTTGTTACGCAAATAGAATAAATGTTCAAGGGTCGCAAGCTAAAACAACAGAACATACTGCATGTGCTTCATTTTTAGAAAAATCTGTTTATAGTAATTTAACTAATAATACTAATAATCCTGGCCCTTGCTCTTGCTTATGTTGTAAAGTTAATACTTGTAATTACAATACTAACAACCTGTGTACTTTAGATAATATAAATATCTCACCTGATACTAAAAAACCTAATATTTATTCTGAAACAAGTTGTTCTAGTTTTAAGTGCAAATAAAAAAAGGAGATATTAATATCTCCTTTTTTATTACTCTTCTATTTCCCAGTTATGAGCTATATTCTGAACATCATCATCATCTTCTAACATGTCAACTAGCTTATTCATAAACTTTAATTGATCTTCTTCAGTTAACTTTGTAGTAGTTTGAGGTAATAATTTCACTTCTGCAGATATAAATTTATATCCTTTACCTTCTAACTCATCTCTAACAGCTTGGAAGTCCTCTGGTGAAGTAACTACTTCAAATCCATCTTCTTCAACGATTAAGTCTTCTGCTCCAGCTTCTAAAGCGATATCCATTAATTCTTCTTCTGATACATCATCAGTTGCTTCTATTAATATTTGACCTTTTTTATCAAACATAAATGATACACATCCACTAGTACCTAAGTTTCCGCCATTTTTGTCAAAGTAATATCTAACATTTCCTGCAGTTCTATTTTTATTATCAGTTAAAGTTTCTACTATTACAGCAACTCCACCTGGTCCGTATCCTTCATAAACTATAGTTTCGAAGTTTTCATTGGCACCTCCGCCAGCACCTTTTGCTATAGCTCTATCTAAGTTGTCATTAGGCATATTATCTGCTTTAGCTTTATCTATTGCCGCTTTTAAAGCTGCATTATACTCAGGATCAGCTCCACCTTCTTTAGCTGCAACTGCTATAGCTCTAGCATGCTTTGTAAATATTTTAGCTCTTTTAGCATCTTGTTTACCTTTTCTGTTGATTATGTTTCCTATACGTCCCATAATTTCACTCCTTGCCATGTAAATTATTTTATCTAATTTAAAATTGTGT
The DNA here is from genome assembly GCF_051657365.1 of Paraclostridium sp. Classification (NCBI taxonomy): domain Bacteria; kingdom Bacillati; phylum Bacillota; class Clostridia; order Peptostreptococcales; family Peptostreptococcaceae; genus Paraclostridium; species Paraclostridium sp. Next base: position 33,882 of record NZ_JBOFKN010000162.1, on the reverse strand, counting down.
TATGCTTGTATATTTTTTGTAGGTATAGTTATTAGTACGCAATATAAATTAATACTTACTAAATATCAATTTATACTCTATATACACCGTAATTTTAGCACAAAACTAAAATTTAGTAAATTAGAACTTGGGAGGAGCTGCTGCAGTATGTCTTTTATGCTCACTTATCTTATGCAACCTAGCTATTATTTCTTGATCTTTTTGTGGCACTTTATCTACTCTACCCTCTACAATTGCATCTATCATATCATATGTAGTTCCCATTTCAGTTTCATCAGTTTGTCCTTCCCAAAGACCAGCTGATGGGGCTTTGTTTATAATGTCACTATGAACTCCTAATACTTTAGCCCACTCATAAACATCTTTTTTGGTCAAATTAGCCAATGGCACTAAATCAACCCCGCCATCTCCATATTTAGTAAAATATCCAGTGTGTATTTCAGCTGCATTATCTGTTCCTACAACTAAATACCCCATGTTATTAGCAACTGTATATACAGTGCTCATTCTTATTCTAGCTCTTAAATTAGCATCACTCATTCTATCATTACTAGAATTATACAATTCTTTTTCTTTTAAACTCCCTATCACTTTTTCATATATAGAAACTTGCTCATTTGTTAAGTCTAAATCTAGATATTCTATATTACATCCTTCTATAACTTTAAGCGCATCTAATCTGTCTTGTGGATTACTTTTTATACTCATAATTACACCCATAGAGTCATTTGGAAAAGCTTTTTTTATCAAATAGGCAACAACTGCAGAATCTATTCCTCCTGAAACTCCAACAACTAATCCTTTTGTATTAGATTCTTTTACCTTCGATCTCAACCATTCTATAGTTCTATCTATTTTAATATTTATATCTGTCATATAAACCATTCCTCCTTACATTTTTTGGATAACCCAATTATATCAGATATTTTTATTTTAATTAAATATAATTTATGCTTTATGTGAAAAATAATTCAAGAAGGTGATAATATGAATAAAAAATATTGTAATTTCAACTTTAAAAACTCTATAATAGGTGCTGTTACAGGATTTGTAAATGGTGTATTTGGTTCTGGTGGAGGTACTCTTTTAGTTCCTATATTAAACAATATTTTAAAAATCGAAGAACATAAATCTCATGCTACAGCACTATCTATAATAGTTTTTTTAACTACTGCAAGTTCTGTAATTTATATATCTCAGGGAACTTATGATTTTAATATTACATTTAAAGTTGCTATAGGTAGTACAATAGGAGGTATTGTAGGAGCTAAAATTTTATGTAAGCTAACAGGTAGGTTTCTTAGGATTTCTTTTGGTTTAATAATGGTAATTGCTGCTATAAGGATGGTGTTTTAATGTTATTAATTTTATTTGGTTTTTTTGCAGGTATAATAGGCGGTATGGGCATGGGTGGTGGAACAATACTTATTCCATCCCTTATACTTTTTTTAAATATAGATGCTAAAATGGCTCAAAGCATCAATTTACTTTCATCTATTCCAATGACTATATTCGCTTTAATAATTCATATAAAAAACAAAAATGTTATGTTAAATTTAGTAATTCCAATTGCTACTTTTGGCATATTCGGTGCTATATCCGGTTCTTATTTAGCAAATTATATTTCCTCTGAAACACTAAAAAAAGTATTTGGTTTATTTTTACTAATAATAGGTTTATTAGAAATAAAAAAAGGTATATTTAATCCTAATTCTAATAAATGCAAAAAATAAAAAAGGAATGACTCAAAATATATAAAATTCAATATTGAGTCATTCCTTTTTAAAATATAATTTTTCCATCTTTTTCAGATAAATAAAACTCATCTCCTAATACTATATCTGCTGTAGCACTAGTTGCATCATTTATTTTATCCACTAAGCTTTCTATTTCATCCAACTTCGAATAAACTATTATAATTACATTATCTTCATATATAGTATCTTTTATAAAATACCCCATATTCATTATTTCATTTTGCACTTTACCAAGTTGATTGTAGTCTATTTTTATGTTTACTTCTTGATGCATTACTTTATCTATTATTCTAGCTGCTTCAAGTCCTATCTTTGCACCCTTAGTATATGCTCTAACTAATCCACCCGCTCCTAATTTAATTCCGCCAAAATATCTAGTAACTACAACTACTACATCTCGTAAATCCTCTTTTTTTATAACTTCTAACGTTGGTATGCCCGCTGTACCTTGAGGCTCTCCATCATCACTATATCTTTGTATATTCATATTTTTACCTACTGTATACGCCCAAACATTGTGTCTTGCATCTTTATGTTTTTTCTTTATTTCATTTATAAATTCAACAGCTTCTTCCTCTGTTTTCACAGGTTTTGCATATCCGATAAATGTAGACTTTTCTATTATTATTTCATCCATTCCAAATTCATGTAATGTTTTGTACATACTATATCCTCCTAATCATTTTTTATATTCTAATTATAGTAATAAAAATAGAACAAGGCAAATACCTTGTTCTATTTTTATTACTATAATTAATTATCTATCCCCTGCTTTTTTAAATCCTTAAATTTTCTATACGATATATCTACAAGAGATTTTTCTCTATTGTGAGTTAGCATGTCTAGAGCATCTTTAACTTTAAAAAATCCTGCTTCTATTATACTTTCATCATTTACATTATATTGTGTATTGTCAGATTCCATTATGTACCATACAATAGCATTACATACTTTTTGCTGTCTAGTTCTTGAATAAAATTCATATATAGTATCTCCTGCCATATCTAGTACTTTAGCGTCAACTGCAACTTCTTCTTTGACCTTTAATGGTGCTACTTCGCTTGGGATATCACTATCACTTATTTTGCCTTTAGGAATAGTCCATTCTCCCTTATCATTTTTAACTATCAATACTTTGTTTGCGTAAAATACTATGCCTCCTGCACAACGTCTTAATATCATATTGAACTCCCCCCACTTAACCATATTTTCACACCAAGTTATGGAGCTAAATTTATAAGTAATTTCTTTTGTTAATCCATTATATGTTGAGTTCATAGTGTTTATGTTATATATTAAGTAGTTTTTTCGAGTTCTTCTATAGCATCATTATACGCTCTTATTACATATTCTTTTTCATCTCTTTTTCTATTTTTTAACTTTATAATCATAATTAAACTATTTTTATCCCCTACCTTTGCCAAAGCTTTTGCACAATATTGACGTGTCTGAGGATTTGAATCATATAAGCCTCTTTGAAAATATTCTCTACTTTTATTTGACGATATTTTTCTAAGAGCAGAGTAAGTTATTCTTCTAAGGTCTGAGTGTCTATGTGTCGTTAATGGGTGTAATATAGATAAAAATCTGTCATCATTCAATTCTCCAGTTGTCCATATTAATATCATTAAATCTTCCACATTTTTCTCTATCATAATCCTCTTGTATAATTTCCTCTTAAATTCCAATAGATTTTCATCATCCAAATCATTCATAAAATTAATTCTATCATTTTTTCCTAATTCTAAAAATCTATCTAAAACATCTTTTGATTTTTCTAATTGACTTTTAAGCAATATCTTAATTTCCATTTTAGCTTTTATTAAATGTTCATTTACTTCTTGAGCATCAATATTTCTTATTCTACTTATTTGAGATACTGTCTTAGAGTCTTTATATAAAAGGTATGTTATAAAGTGATCTTGCAAGTTTTCTATATTATCCCAACATATATTCATACTTATATACCTACTCGTTTATAATATATTCTTTATATATATTATAGTCTTCTTCATCTAAGCTTAGAGTTAATTCGATCCCATTTTCAACATATTCAAATTCTTCTACATTATATTTGTTTTTTAACCTACTAAATACATCACCTTTGTCATATGGCAATAATAAAGTTACTTTATATGTATTTTCCATTAAAGCTTCTTGTATCATTTCCACAAGTTTGTCCATATTTGTACCTTTTTTAGCTGATATATAGACTGCATTTTCTTGGTTTTTAGGATATATATCAAGTTCTAATCTATCTATTTTATTGTAAGCCATTATAGTCGGTTTATTATCTGCCTTTAATTCTTTTAATACTTTTTTAGTTGTATTTTCTTGAATTTCAAAACTATCATTAGTAGCATCAACAACATGTACTATTAAGTCAGCGTAGTGAACTTCTTCTAATGTAGCTTTAAATGCTTCTACTAAATCATGTGGTAATTTACTTACAAATCCAACTGTATCAACTACTAAATATTCCTTTTTATTTGGTAATAGTGCTTTTCTTAAAGTTACATCTAAAGTTGCAAATAACATGTCTTTTGATAAAACTTCTTTTTCAACAGTATATTCCTTATGTGTTTTTATAAGTTCATTAAGCAATGTTGATTTACCTGCATTCGTATACCCAACCAATGCAACTATAGGTACATTCGACTTTAGCCTTTGAGCTCTTTGAGTTTCTCTATTTTTCTTAACATCTCTAAGCTCTTTTCTTATATCTGCAGCCTTATTTAATATATGTCTTTTATCTACTTCTAATTTTTGTTCTCCTGGTCCTCTAGTTCCTATACCCGCACCAGTTTTACTCATTTCACCACCCATACCATATAGTCTAGGTAATCTGTATTTTAATTGTGCTAACTCAACTTGAAGCTTTCCTTCTTTACTTAAAGCCCTTTGTGCAAATATATCTAGTATTAAAGTAGTTCTATCAATTACTTTTCTTTGAACTAATTCTTCTATATTTCTTATTTGGGCACCTGATAATTCATCATTAAATACTACTACAGTTGCATCTAATGACTCACAATAAGCCTTTATTTCTTCCACTTTTCCTTTTCCTATATAAAAAGCGGCTTCTCTTGCTGGTCTATTTTGTATTATACTTCCTACAACTTCAGCTCCTGCTGCCTTAGCAAGTTCTTTTAATTCTGCCATAGATTCATTAATATCTATATCATCAACTTTTTTTACGTTAGTAGTTATATTAAGTCCTACTAATAACGCCTTTTCTACTATTTTTTCCATTGTAACACCTCATTTAATCTACTTTTTTTTATTATACCACTATTGTAAATTTTTAGTATAATTATATTGAAACTCTAAATATTTTAGGAGGTATAATTTATGTCTGAAAACTATAAGTTTTTCAATAATAATAAATGTGAATATTTTCCTTGTCATAAAGTAAATAATCCAGAAAATTTTAATTGTTTATTTTGTTATTGTCCCTTATATGCATTAAAAGAAGATTGCGGAGGTAATTTTAAGTATACATCTGATGGTATAAAAGATTGTTCTTCTTGTTTAGTTCCTCATAATAAAAAAAGTCATGACTATATAATGAGCAAAATAGGCGATATATTAAATCTTGGTAAAAAACTGTAATTTTAAAAAAGGAATAGTAAATTAATTTACTATTCCTTACTTTTAATTTTGTTATAACTAATTATCATTACTATACTAAACATCAATATCAATCCTAGTATCATTATCCCTGAATGAAGAAAAAATTCTGCAGGTAACATATTGATTACCGGATCTAAACTTGGATCAAATATCCAGTAATCATTACTAAATAATAATTTATGAAATATTTCAAAACTTTTTTCAAAATTTAAAATTATAGGTGATATTAAAATTAATGGTATAGCAATTAAAGTTACACTACTGTATTTTAATATTTCTATATCTTTTTTTATAAAACTAAAATAAATGCCTATAGCTGAAAAAATTAATGTTATAAAATTTATTTTATTTATATTTCCAAATATATCTCTAACTTCCTCAAAATGAATTTTACCTTGAGTTGATGATTTCAATGTCGGTAATTTAAAATCAGAATCGCTACTCTTTGTGTTGTATTCAATTAAGTAATCATAGTTAAGTTTTATATCTTCATTCGTCATATCACTTATCATAGGAATATTGAGATACTCTACGTCAAAATAATATAGTTGTTTAAAGTTAACCGTAAATTTTATAACAGAAGTTATTATAAACACACTTATAACTAGCGAAAAAAACAAGTCTAAAATTCTTTTCATTTTATACCCCTTATATTTTCTAAACTATTTTAGTTGTAAAATCTTCAATATTCCAAACATCATCAACTATATCCATGTAAAACTCAGGTTCATGTGATACTAATAATACAGTTCCTTTGAATTCTCTTATAGCTTTTTTAAGCTCATCTTTAGCCTCTACATCTAAGTGATTTGTTGGCTCATCTAGAACTAAAAAATTAATTTTCTTTAGCATTAACTTGCATAATCTTACTTTAGCAGCTTCTCCTCCGCTTAAAACTCTCATTTGACTAGTTATATGTTCATTTGTAAGTCCACATCTAGATAATGATTGTCTTACTTCAAAGTTAGTAAGTCCTGGATATTCAGCCCAAATTTCATCCATAGGTGTATTGCTATTTTCTCTTGAACTTTCTTGTTCAAAATATCCAACTTCCAAATAATCACCTAACTCTACTTTTCCATCAAATGGCTTTATTATTCCTAAAAGAGTTTTTAAAAGTGTTGATTTTCCTATTCCATTCATACCTTTTAATGCAATCTTTTGATTTCTTTCTAAAGTAAAGTTAAGAGGTTTTGTTAAAGCTTCATTATATCCTAAAACAAGATCCTCTGTAGTGAATACAAATCTACTAGATGCTCTAGATTCCATAAATCCAAATGTAGGCTTTATTTTCTCCTTTGGTCTTTCTAATATCTCCATCTTGTCTAATTTTTTTTGTCTACTGTTTGCCATACCACGAGTAGCAACTCTAGCTTTATTTCTAGCAACAAAATCTTCTAATTTTTTTCTTTCTTCAACTTGCTTTTCATAAGCTTGGTCTTCTTGTCTTTTCTTTATATCACTAAGTCTCTCAAACTCATCATAATTTCCTTTATATCTGTTAAGTTCTCCATTTTCCATATGATAAATTACATTACATGTATCATTGATAAATGGTATATCATGTGATACTAATATAAAACTATTTTCATATTCTTGAAGATATCTTGTCAACCATTCTATATGCTCTACATCTAAATAGTTAGTAGGCTCGTCTAATATTAATATTGTAGGGTTTTCTAAAAGTAATTTAGTTAATAATACTTTAGTTCTTTGCCCCCCACTTAAATCAGTTACATCTTTATCTAATCCTACTTCTCCAAGACCTAAACCATTAGCTATTTCTTGTATTTTAGCATCTATCATATAAAAACCACTATTTTCTAAAATAGTTTGTATCTCCGCTGTTGAATCCATTAATTTTGTCATTTCATCTTCATCAGCTTCGCCCATTTTGTCATACATGCTTATCATTTCTTGCTCTAAATCAAACATAGGCTTAAAAGCATCTCTAAGTACTTCTCTTATAGATTTTCCTTTTGTTAATACCGTATGCTGATCTAAGTATCCAACAGTTACTCTTGATGACCATTTTATATTACCTGCATCCGGCATAAGTTTTTTTGTTATTATATTTAAAAATGTAGATTTACCTTCTCCATTAGCTCCAACAAGTGCTATATGTTCACCTTTTCTTAATCTAAAAGATACATTCTCAAGTATAGTTCTTGCTCCAAACCCGTGACTAACATTTTCAACTACTAGCATCTAAACACCTCTTCTTATTTTATTATCTATACCATAATATCTTCTTTTTTTAATCAAATCAAGTAATACAAATAATTTCATGTATTTTCATATAGATTATATTTAATAACGAGTAAAAGCTCCTTTAAAAAGGAGCTTTTACTCGTTATTAAATATATCGTCAAAAAACATCAACATAAAACCTGCAGAAGTTTTTTGAGCTAATGGCAAACATTTTGTACCTAACATATAAAACTTATTTTTTAAATTAGTTATGTCTTTATACATTTTGTCATAATTAAGCGCATTCATTGAATTAAAAAACACATATTCTTCTACTGTATCTTTTTTTATAGCCCCTTCTTTAGCCTTAAGTCTTGGTATAGACATATAATTATTTTTTATATAAACTTCAAATTGCCTATGATTATCTAATAACTTTCCTTTAGCATGTTGAGGTATAGTTAAATCCTGTATTATATGGCATGCTACCCCAAAATAAAACAGACCCAATTCAAATTTATCTAATTTAAAAAACTTAATAGATTTATGATAATATTTTTTTGCTACAGTTAAAGCATTTTCTTCATATCCAAATTTTCCTCTTTTTAAATTAGGATTATAGAAATGGTGGTAACTCTTAAAATCTTGGTCTGCCCATATCAATCCTTTATTTATTTGCGGTAAATAAAGTTTAAAGAACTCATACTCTTTTATATAACCTTCATTTTTTAATATTTCTAATGCATTAGCCTGTATAAATATATGAACTTCACAGTCCGTATTTATAATACTTTTTTTTACAGGATTTACAACTTTAAATGTACCTGATAAAGCCTTTCCATAAACATTTTCTATTCTTTTTCTCATTATAATCACCTAGTGGTTGTATTAACAACTTATTTTAATTTCGCTATTATCACTATATTACTTTTTGCTACATTTGTTAACCTTGATATTTATTTTTAATTGCCACTTTCCTTGCCTTTTAAATATGTTTCTACCCCATCCGCTACTGTTTGCATTATTTTTCTTTGATATTCAGGGCTAGACATCATTAAATCTTCATTATAATTGCTCATAAATCCCATTTCTATTAAAACTACAGGCACTTCAGACCAATTAAAACCAGTTAAATCTCCTCTTTCAAATATTCCATTTAAGTTTATATTCATATTTTTCATTTCATTTTCTATATAATTAGCACACTTACTACTCTCTTTATATATTCTAGATGTATATTTACCATCTTTTTGAGGTATCAACAAAGATGCTCCAATTTTAGATGACTTATCTATACTATCTGCATGAACTCTTATTACCATATCTACATTTTTTTCATTTGCAAAAATAGCTCTTTCAGCATTGCTTATATTAACATCGTGAGATTCTCTAGTCATAAAAACTGTATATCCTTTATTCTCTAAAATATGCTTAAGTACTATACTTGCTTCTAAATTTAGTTTATACTCTGGCTTTTTTGTAGCTATACCTGTGGCTCCTGATGAAACTCTAGCTTTTTTAGAATTTGAACCCGGTCCAATTGATTCTAAATTAGAATCTCCTTTTTCTTGATGCCCTGGATCTATACATATAGTATACTTTTTATTTTTAACATTTAAATCTTTATTTTCTTGCTTATCTTTATTTATAAAATTTGTTGATTTATATAAATTTGTTATTGGATTTGAGGTACCTAGAAATACTACACCTAATGCTATAATTGCCATAACTAAAAATTTATAGTTTTTCATGTCATTCTCCTTTCGAAAGTTATATATATAATTTTGGCAATACTATTCATTTTTATGTAAGTTATTCTAAAAACTATTTAATTTATTTTATAGTTGTTAGCAATAGTATTGTTTCATATATATTTAATATAAGTAATCTGGAGGTTAATATGTCTAAACTACGAAAAACTAGAGTTATTAATAGAACTGATATGGATAAGTCTAAACTTTGTTGTTTTGGATATGTAGATTATATTGTTCTTGCATCTACTCTATCCATAGCCATATCAGAGGAAGTAAATTCAAATGATTTAAGCATACTTGCTACCTTCTTCGCTGTTTTATCCGATGAGTTAGCTCTTATAGGTTCTGTTAAAAATTGTACTAACAATAGTAACAATACTGATAATTCCTTTGTAGCTCCTGTTCCTGATACTGCTATAACAAGATCAAAATCAAAAATTAAAAAAATTAAAAAACCCAAAAAAAAATATAAAAAAATTTAAAGCACTTAAAATCAATAGTATTTTAAGTGCTTATTTTATAACTTGTAAACTATGGTTTTATTGTGTCTGTTTTCTATGGATTAATTTTTTTATCTTGCACAATCTATTATTAAATAAGCACCAATTAATATCATCATGACTTTATCAGAAAGAAGGTGTTTTAATGAAATTTAAAAAGTTTCTAATAATATCATTTATGCTATATTTTTTCTCAATAAGCTTTATTTATGCAGAAACTAAAGTTAAAAATGATGCTAGATATTTAATTCCTTTAGGCAATATAACTCAAATAGATGCTGAATTACAATCATTAATGGTTAGAAATTCTTTTGATGGTTCTCCATTTAAAGTTGGTGATTCATTAGTTTCAGTGAATGATATTAAAATTAAAAATTATGAAGATTTTTCTAATCTAATTCAAAACTTAGATAACAATAATTCTATAAAGGTAAATTTTTTAAGGAATAGCGAACTTATTACTGTAAATATAACTAAAAATATTTTAGAAAAAGTTAATTTCAATAATATAGTTTCTGGATTTGCAACTTTAACTTATGTAGATCCAAAAGATAATACGTTTGGTGCTGTAGCGCATCCAATAAGCGTTGGCTCTAATAGAAGTTTATTAATTAAAAATGGGCATATTTCATCAACATCTAATTTAACAATTAATAAATCATATAGAGGCTCAGTAGGATGTATTAACGCACAAAAAAATGAATTTATAGGTAATTTTAAAGAAAATACAGCTTTTGGAATAAAAGGTACTATTCAAACATTAGATTTTTGTAAATCTAAAAAATATCAAGTTGCAAATTTAAATGAAGTTAAAACAGGAAAAGCATCAATTTTATTGCAAACATCAACTGGAAATTCAACAGAATATGAAATAAATATAATAAACATAAAAAATCAAAAAAATGCGGAATCTAAAACTTTTAAAATAGAAATTACAGATAAAGAACTGTTAAATATGACTGGAGGTATAGTTCAAGGGATGAGTGGTACTCCCATAATACAAAATGATAAAATTATAGGTGCCATATCTCATGCGATTGAAAATGACCCAGCTCTAGGCTACGGCGTATATATAGGTTGGATGTTAGAGGGAGAGTAACTCCCTCTTTAATTGTTTTTTGAACCTATATTAGGCAAAACATTCATCATATCTTTTTGAGGTACATTTACATAGCTTTGAGGTACATCTCCAACTATTATAGTTTCACATATAGGTATTTGTGTTTTAACTTCTTTTGTAGAAGTAGTTAGCGGAACTACTACCTTAACTTCAGTTGTTGCTTTTAGATATATTCTATGCCTAGTTTGATTTATTCCAGATGATTCAAAGTCTGTACCAAAGTCTACATATACCGTTCCTATAGGTTCAATAGATACCTTTATTTTAGGTCCATATTTAGCTAGTAAAGGACTTCCTATTGCAGTTCCTATTGGTATGTATGTTGATGTTGTTTTTATTTTTTTCATCTCTGACTGTATTTCAAGTGCAACTTTTGATGCTATTTCATTAATCAATATAGAATTAGCTTGCATCATAGTGATGCTTCCATCTTCACCTGTTTTTATATTTATTAAATCCTCATATTTTATATCATTATCTATAATAGTAGACACTGCTTTATTAATAGATTTATTGGCAAGTTCCTCTGCTTTAGTTTCTGCTATTACTGTTATTGTAGGTCTAAGTTTATTATCTATGTATATAAAACTTCCTATTAATATAGATAGTATAAAAATTATTATAAATATAAATATATTTTTTTTAAATTTTTCTTTCTTTTTTTTTATTAGAATTTTTTTCATAAAAAGCCCCCCTTACTATTTTATGTAAGAGGGGCTTATAATTACTTCTTAATTATTAATTTTGCAAATTTTCTTTTTCCTACTTGAATTATATCTCCATCCGATAGAGATATTTTATCAGATTCTAGTTTTTCACCATTAACTTTTATTCCGCCTTGTTTTAATAATCTTCTAGCTTCACTTGTAGATGGTGCTAACTTTAATGTTGTTACTAATTTAGGTATAAAGAACAATCCGTCTTCAGCTTCAGCTATAGATATCTCCATTTCAGCTATATCATCTGGCATGTTTTTCTTTTGGAATACAGATTTAAAATATTGCTCAGCTTCTAAAGCTTTTTCTTCTCCATGATATAATTTAACTACTTCTTTAGCTAGTTTCATTTTTAAGTCTCTTGGGTTAACTTTATCTTGTTCCATATCAGTTTTCATAGCTTCTATAGAATCTGGATGTTCATCTGTAACTAACTCAAAATATCTTATTATAAGTTCATCAGGTATAGACATTGTCTTCCCATACATATCATTAGGTGCTTCACTTATCCCAATATAGTTGCCTAACGATTTACTCATTTTTTTCACTCCATCAGTACCTTCTATTATAGGCATTAATAAAGCTATTTGAGGACTTTGCTCATACTCTTTTTGAAGAGTTCTTCCCATTAATATATTAAACTTTTGATCTGTTCCACCCATTTCTATATCAGCTTTTATTGCGACAGAGTCATATCCTTGCATTAAAGGATAGAAAAATTCATGTATTGATATAGACTGATTAGATGCAAATCTCTTCTTAAAGTCATCTCTTTCTAACATTCTAGCCACTGTATATTTAGATGCTAAATTAGCTACATCCATAAAATTCATAGCCTGTAACCACTCACTATTAAACTTAACTATTGTTTTTTCTCTATCTAATATTTTAAATATTTGATCTTGATATGTTTTAGCATTTTCTAAAACTTGATCATGAGATAGTTGCTTTCTAACTGCTGATTTTCCAGTTGGATCACCTATCATACCAGTAGCATCACCTATTATTATGATTACTTGATGACCTAAATCTTGGAATGCTTTCATTTTTCTTAGCACTACAGTATGTCCTAAGTGGATATCTGGTGCAGATGGGTCTAATCCTAACTTTATTGTTAGTGGTTTGTTTTCTTTAAAAGATTGTTCTAGCTTCTTCATAATATCTTCTTCAGATATCATTTCAGCTACCCCTTTTTTGATTATCTTCATTTGTTCATTTATTTCGATCATATGTACACCTCACACATATTTTTTTGATACTTAGTTAAAAATAATTAATATTGTATCATAGTTAAATGCTAAATTCAATTAATGCTAGTTATACTGTAACATTTATTTACACAATATTCATTTTTATCTATAAAATACAAAAATATACTTATATATGATATAATATATGCTTATAGTAAGGAGGTCAATTTCATGGGAAATGATAACAATGATAAAAACAAAATTCGCAGAAAAAAAATTAGTTCCTCTAGTACTAGACCTACTGCCTCGTCAAACAAATCAAGTAAAAGCAGTAGCAAAAATAGTACTCGTAAACCTAATAAGAAAGATAAATTTAAGGTACTAAGAACAATAGGTGTTACACTTTTAGTTACACTAGTCTTAGGCGTCGCTGTTTCTTCAGCATTAGTATTTGTAGCTTTAAAAAATGTAGAGCCTATAACTAAAGCTTTACTTGATAAAAAAGTTAATACTGTAACCGAACTATTATATAACGATGGATCTTTAATGGGAAATCCACCTACAGATAATAAAAAAGTTCCTATTTCAGTAAAAGACATGCCTACACATCTTCAACATGCACTTGTATCTATAGAAGATGAGAGATTTTATGAACATAATGGTGTAGATTTTAAGGGTCTTGCTAGAGCTACAGTAGCAAACTTATTAACATCTTCTTCTCCTGGTGGAAGTACCATACCTATGCAGGTATCTAAAAACTTGTTAACTTCTAAAGAAGTTTCAGTCGTTCGTAAAATTAAAGATATATATTATGCACTAGAAATGGATAAAACTCTGTCTAAAGAAGAAATTCTAGAATTATACTTAAATAGTGCTTATTTCGGAAGTGGAGCAATAGGTGTGGAAGCTGCATCTAATGCTTATTTTGATAAACATGCTAAAGATCTTTCAGTAGCAGAGTCAGCTATGATAGTTGGTATAACTCAAAATCCAAATAAATATGCAGCATATAGAACTGCAAAGTTGACTGGTAATGAAACAAAAGAAGATTTACAAAATAAAGTAAAGTTTTATGTAAATGGTAAAAATGATAACTTTGATGATCCTACTCGAGTGGAACTTGATATGATAGATAAAATGTATGATTGGGGTCTTTTACCTGATGATGATTACTACAAACAATTAAAAGATGGCACTATGGTTTGTAGAAAAGTAGAATTAAACCCAGAAGCCAAAAAAAGACAAGAAACTGTTTTAATGAAAATGTTAGAACTTGGATACTTAACTCAAGAAGAATATGATAAAGCAGTTGCTGAAAAAATCGAAATAAAATTACCTAAGCCGACTAAAAAACCTGCTTCTACAGTTGAAGATCTTATTGAAGATGATGTTATAAACAGTCTTATAGCACAAGGTTATACAGATTCTGAAGCTAATAACTTATACTTTAACGGTGGTTTAAAAATACGTACTACTATCGATAAAGGTATGCAGAGTAACTTAGAAGATGAATTTAATAATAGAGCAAACTTCCCTGGTACTATAATAGGTCCTGATGGTGTACCTCAACCGCAAGCTGCAATGGTAATATTAGATTATAGAAGCGGTCAAATTAAAGCTTTAATGGGTGGTAGAGAAATTAAAGCTAGAAAAGTTTTAAATAGAGCTACTTCACCTCATCAACCTGGTTCTACTATAAAACCTTTAGCAGTATATACTCCTGCTATTGATAATGGAAAGAACCAAGCCGATGTTTATAGCGATGTACCTGGTGGATATAAATTCGAAAAAAATACTAAATGGAACCCAAAAACTACAACAGCAGGTTCAGGTACTATGACAATGCGTCAAGCTTTAGCTAAATCATCAAATACAATAGCTGTTAAAGTTGCTGAATCATTAGGCAGTTCTTATGATGACTGTGTTGATGTTATGCTTGATTACTTAAAGAACTTCGGTTTATCTGATTTAAAGGATGGCCCTGGTGGAGCAGATAGAACTTTCTCTGCACTTACTTTAGGTGGTATGACTAAGGGAGTTTCTCCTCTTGATATGGCCGCTGCTTATGGAACATTAGCAAATGGAGGAGTTTATGTTGAACCTATAACATTCACAACTGTAGAATCGTCTGATGGACAAGTATTAATACAAAATACTCCTGAAGAACACAAAGTTGTTGATTCTGAAGTTGCTTATGTAATGACTGATATGATGAAATCTGTTATAACTGAAGGTACAGGTAAATCTGCAAAACTTGGTGATATGCCTGTTGCTGGTAAAACTGGTACTACAAATGATGATAAAGATGCTTGGTTTGTTGGGTATACACCTTACTATGTAGGTTCTACATACATAGGAGATGACTATAGAGTTACCCAAGAAACAAAAGAAAGCATACCTCGTAGAGGTGTTGTAAAAGGAAGTTCTACTTCTGCAAAACTATGGGCTAAGGTAATGGAATCCGTTCATGAAGATCTTAAGCCTACAGAATTTAAAAAACCTAGTAATATAGAATTTTTCAATATAAATTTAACTAACGGTAATGTTATGAGTAAAGGTGCCTATAATTCTGCAATTGCAGCATTTATAAAAGGCAATACACCAGGTGGTAGCCCTATAAACCATACTCCAACAGTTAATGAGAAACAGGATGTAGAGGATAAAAAATCTGATACTGAGGAACAGAATAATACAAATACGCAAACACCTGAAGTTCCTACAGTTCCTGAAAATACTACAAATCCTGTAACTCCTGGGGATAATGGTACAACTACAACACCTGGTGATAATACTAATAATACAGGTACTGGTACTGGTTCCGGTACAAATAATGGTGGAAATAATAATACAGGTACTGGTGGTACAACACCTCCTGATCAAGGTAGTGGAGGTAGTTCAAATACAACACCTCCTACTCAACCGACTCAACCTGTTAACCCAACTCCAAACCCACAAACTAATGCTCCAAATGCAGGAGCATAAAAAAAGAACTATATGAGAAATCATATAGTTCTTTTTTATGGTTTTGTTTTCGGATTAAACACAACAGCCATTATATAACCAAAGAAAATAGCAGCTGTTATACCTCCTGCCGTAGCAGTTATTCCACCTGTAAAGATACCTATAAATCCATCCTGTTCTATAGCCTTAATAACTCCATTATATAAGGAATATCCAAATCCTATTATTGGTGTAGTTGCTCCAGATGCTCCAAAATCAACTATATGCTCATAAATACCTAAGAAACTTAAAATTACACCACTAGTTACATACGTCACCATTATATATGGTGTTTGCATCTTAAAAAAATCCATCATTATCTGAGCAATTAAACATATAGTTCCACCTACTAAAAATACTTTTACATAATCTATCATATCGCACACCTCTTATTCATTTGCTATTATTACTGCATGAGCTACACTTGGTATACTTTCTTTTTGCAATGTACTTGTGGGAGATAATAACGCTCCTGTTGAAACCAACATCACTTTATTAAATTTTTTAGATTTTAACATTTTGTATATATATCCGTTAAACACAGATGCAGAGCATCCACACCCACTGCCTCCGCAATGTACATCTTGAACTTCTAAATCAAATATCTCTACTCCACAATCCGTATATACATTTGATATATCAAGCCCTTTTTCTTTTAAAATATCTGATGTTATTTTCATTCCAACTTTACCTAAATCCCCAGTTGCAATTATATCAAAACTATCGGGATCATCTTTTGTATCCATAAAATATGAATATATAGTATCTATTGCAGCCGGAGCCATAGCTGCCCCCATATTATTAGCATCACTTATGCCTTTATCTATCACTTTACCTATTGTTATATATTTCACCCTAGGTCCTTCTCCCTTATTTGATAATAATGAGCATCCAGACCCAGTAACAGTCCACTGTGCAGTCATAGGTTTTTGATTTCCTAATTCTAAAGGAAATCTAAATTGCCTCTCCGCCGTGCAATAATGACTAGATGTTGAAGCCACAACTAAATCAGCAAATCCTCCATCAACCAGCATAGCTCCAATAGATAACGACTGTGCCATAGTTGAGCAAGCTCCGTATACTCCTAAAAACGGTATATTAACTTCTCGTGCAGCAAATGACGTTGATAAAAGTTGATTTAATAAGTCTCCAGCTACCATGTAGTTTATATCCTCTATAGATTTATTAGCTTTTTCTATTGCACTTTTTATAACAGTTTGTACCATTTTACTTTCAGCAAATTCCCAGCTTTTTTCTCCAAATAAATCATCTTCAAGAGTCATATCAAAGTAATCTTTCAATGGCCCTTTTGCTTCTTTAGGTCCTACTATCGATGCAGTTGATAATATAATTGGTTCATTTTCTAATTTAACAGTCCTGTTTCCAATTCTTTTTTTTGCCAACTAAATAACCACCTTTATTTAACAATATTTATCACATAATAAACAAATCCACATAAAACTGAAGATCCTATACCATAAACTAAAACTGGACCTGCAACTTTAAATAGGTTTGCTCCGACTCCTAATACATATCCCTCTCTCTTATATTCCATAGCTGGAGATACTATAGAATTTGCAAATCCAGTTATAGGTATAATAGATCCCGCTCCTGCTCTTTTTCCTATTAAATCATACACTCCTATTCCCGTTAAAAAAGCACCTATAAATATTAAGGTCATAGATGTTGCTCCTCCAGCCATTAACTTATCTAGTCCAAAATTCATATATATATCATTTATTACTTGTCCTATCACACATATGATTCCTCCAACTATAAAAGCTAATATATAATTTTTTGTATATGTTGGTTTTGGACTTATTTTATCAACATAATCTTTATAATTTTCATCCATATTCTAACCTCCTTTTAACTTTTTTGTATAATGTTATTATTTAACAAAACAAAAAAAATAAACCCTATTTTAAGGGTTTATTTATCCTATATATGTTTTTAATTTTGATAGTACTTTTTTTTCTATTCTAGAAACTTGAACTTGAGATATATTCAACATTTCACCTATTTCACTTTGTGTTTTATCTTCAAAATATCTAAGCATTATAATTTGACGCTCTCGCTTATCTAATTTTCCTAATACTTCTTTTAATAAAAGATTATCAATAACTTTTTCTTCTTCATTCTCACCTTTTAAACTTATTTTATCAATTAAACATATAGGAGCACCTTCTTCTTCATGTATAACTCCGTGCAAATATTCTACTGAAAAATTAGATTCTAAAGCCATTACCAATTCTTCTTTATCTACCCCTACTACTTTTGATAATTCTTCTATTGTAGGTTCTCTTCCTAATTTTTTTGTTAATACCTCTGTCTGAATTTTAGCTTTTATAGCAACCTGTTTTAATGACCTTGATACTTTTATCATCCCGTCATCTCTTAGATACCTTTTTATCTCGCCTAAGATCATTGGTACTGCATAAGTAGAAAATTTCACATTAAATTTAGGATCAAATTTATATATAGACTTTATAAGTCCTATAGATCCTAATTGAAATAAATCATCTCTTTCGTATCCTATATTTAAAAATTTAGATACAACACTTCTAACCAACCCTAAATTACATTCTATTAAAGTTTCTTTTGCTTCTTCATCTCCATTTTGTACAAGTTGTATTAATCTTAAAGTCTCTTCATGGCTAAGCAATCCCTTTCTTTCTTCTTTATTGGTAGTTATCCCCATAATAAAACCTCTATTCTATATTAGATGAATCTATTTTCTTTTTCATAGTAACCTTAGTTCCCTCACCTTGCTTAGAAGAAACTTCTACATTATCCATAAAACTTTCCATAACTGTAAATCCCATACCTGATCTCTCTAACTCAGGTTTAGAGGTATATAATGGCTGCATTGCCATATCTAAATCTTCTATTCCATTTCCAAAATCTTCAACTACTATTAATACGGTTTTATCTTCTATTTCACATCTAATTTTTACAAACTTGCTTTCATCTTCATCATAACCATGTATTATTGAATTTGTAACAGCTTCAGAGACAGCAGTTTTTATATCTGCAAGTTCATCTAATGTAGGATCTAATTTAGATGCAAAAGATGCAACTATAATTCTTGCAAAACTTTCATTTTCTGATTTTGCTGAAAATTTAACTTCCATAATATTATTCATTTCCTACGCCTCCTAAAAAAGAACTTAAAGCATCTTCATAAGTATTATGAATTTGTATTATTTTAGCCATACCCGATAAATCAAAAACCTTTCTAACTCTAGGATTTATATTTATCACAGCAACTTTTCCACCTTCGCTAGATATCTTTTTATATCTTCCAATTACAACACCTATTCCAGAAGAATCCATAAAATTCATATTTTTAAAATCAAATACTATATTCTTTATTTGCTTATCTTGTATAACATAATCTATTTCTTCTCTCACTTCATTTGCTATATGATGATCTAATTCTTTGCTTAAAAACTCCACTCTTAAGTTTTTATTGTCCAATGAAAAATTTATCATTAGTTTCCCCTCCTAACAATTTTAAAAATACTACTTTGTATTGAATTCTATAAATTAAATTATTATCCTTCAACGAAATCTAAATAGTTTTGTTTTATTGTATCAAAAAACTACATCTCTAAATACTATAGTATTATACTAAAATTAATTTTGGAGGAATAATAATGGATTTTATTGACAACAAAGTTTCCAATCGTCTTGGAGGTCCATCCTTTTTTAAAGGTATTGATAATCTCTACAAATTCGAAAAAGTAAAAAAAATAACTAAAGAAATTCAATCTAAATATCCTGATATAAAACTAATAGATATGGGTGTTGGTGAACCTGATAAAATGGCCGATATGTCTATTGTAGATATTTTATCTATTGAGGCTAGTAAGCCAGAAAATAGATTTTACTCTGATAATGGAATTATAGAATTTCAAGAATCAGCTTGCAGATATCTATCTGCTATGTATGGAGTTAACAATATAAATACAGAAAACATTGTACACGGAATAGGTTCTAAGCCTGTGTTAGCAATGCTTCCAATTTGTTTTATGGACCCTGGTGATATATGCCTTATGCCTTCACCTGCATATCAAGTTCTTGGAACATATTCAAAGTTCATGGGTGGTGAAATTTATAAACTTCCACTATGTTCTGAAAATAATTTCTATCCTGATTTAGATTCTATTCCAAGTGAAATAAAGAAGAAATCTAAACTCTTATACTTAAATTATCCTAACAATCCAACTGGTCAGGTAGCTACTAAAGAGTTTTATGAATATGCAGTTAAGTTTGCTAAAGAGAATGATATTTTAATAATTTCTGATTTAGCTTATGGATCACTAACATATGGTGACAATAAACCACTTAGTATACTTAGTGTAGATGGTAGTTTAGATGTTTGCATTGAGGTACATTCTTTATCTAAATCATTTAATATGACTGGATGGAGATTAGCCTTCGTTGTTGGATCTAAAAAAGCTATGAAAGTATATCGTGCTGTTAAAGGACATACAGATTCTGGACAATTTAGAGCAATTCAAAAATCAGGAGCTTATGCACTCGATCATTGTGACTTAATAAATATTAATAAAGAAAGATATATAAGAAGATTTGCTTTACTAGTAAATGTTTTAAAAGAAGTTGGATTTAAAGTAGATACACCTAAAGGTGGTTTTTATTCTTACGTACCTATCCCTATAGGTGTTAAAGACGGTATTAGATTTAAAAATGCAGAGGAAGCTAGCATTTATATATTATCAAATGCATTAATTTCAACAGTTCCTTGGGATGATTGCGGTAGTTTTTTAAGATTTTCAGTTACTTTCGATGCAAATTCTATAGATGAGGAAGTCTATGTTATGAATGATTTGAAAAAAAGACTTATTTCTTTAAACTTAGAGTTTGATTAAATTAAAAAAAGATACCTAATTATAGGTATCTTCTTTATTTGCTATTTTCTTCTCTTAGAGTTAGCTTTTTCTATATTAACTTTATTTCCTTTTATCTTTATGTTCTTCATCTTATCAAGAACTTTTCTTGTATGTTTTTTTGGAATCTCAACGAAAGTATATTTATCATATATATCGATAGTTCCTACTAACTTACCAGGTATACCAACTTCTCCAGCTATAGCTCCAACTATATCTTTAGCTTGAACTCTTTGATTTCTACCTATATTTATAAATAATCTAGTCATTCCTGATTCAGCGCCTGTATCATAACTTTCTTCGATTATTTCTTGTTTAGCTTCATCACCTAATGCTAATTTAACTAAAGCTGCTGCTATATCTAAAGTATCATAATCTTCTTCTTTACAGAAGTTTTCTAACCATTGAACTTGCTTAGTTAAGTGTCCAGCTTCTATAGTTGATTTAACTTGATCGAAGAATACACTTACTTTTTTCTCTTCTACATCTGATATTGATGGTATCTCATGTTTTTCTAATTTAGATTTAGTGTATCTTTCTATATCTTTCATTTTTCTCATAGCTTTACCAAATACAAACGTGAATGACATTCCATTTCTACCAGCTCTACCAGTTCTACCTATTCTGTGTACATAGTACTCTTCATCTTGAGGTAAATCGTAGTTAAATACTGCTTCAACATCATCAACATCTATTCCTCTAGCGGCAACATCTGTAGCAACTAATATATCTATAGTTCCGTTTCTGAATTTATCCATTACTATATCTCTTTGAGTTTGCTTTAAATCTCCATGTAATGCATCTGCAAAATATCCTCTAGCTTGTAAATCACTAACTAATTCATCCGCGCCTCTTTTTGTGTTACAGAATACAACTGATAATTTAGGGTTGTATACATCTACTAGTCTGCATAATACTTCTAATTTATTAGCTGCTTTAGTTTCTATATAATATTGCTTTATATTAGGAACTGTAAGTTCTTTTCTAACTATTCTTACATGCTCAGGATTTTTTTGGAATCTCTTTGTTAAGTCTAATATTCCCTTAGGCATAGTAGCTGAGAAGAAAGTTGTTTGTCTATCTTCTGGAGTTTCACTTAAAATCATCTCAATATCTTCTCTGAATCCCATATCTAGCATTTCATCCGCTTCATCTAATATAACCATTTTCACTTTATCCATCTTTAAAGTCTTACGATTTATATGATCTATAATACGACCTGGAGTTCCTATAACGATTTGTACTCCACTTTTTAAAGATTTTATTTGTCTATCTATAGGTTGTCCACCATATACAGGTAAAGTTTTTATTCCGTGCATGTACTTACCTATTTTCTTTATCTCACTTGAAACTTGTATTGCTAATTCCCTTGTTGGACATAAAACTACAGCTTGTAGACTTTTGTCGTTTTCGTCCACCATCTCTAGTATAGGTATACTGAATGCCGCTGTTTTCCCCGTACCAGTTTGCGCTTGTCCTATAATATCTACTCCTGTTATTATCTTTGGTATTGCTTGAGCTTGTATTGGAGATGGCTCTTCAAACCCCATTTCTAATACAGCTTTTTTTATGTTTTCATTTATTGGTAAATCATCGAATTTAACTATATTCATATATTGTTTCCTTTCCGTAATCAATTTATCTTAACTTTATCAATTATATAATTTTTTTAGACATTATGCAATTAATATTTTATCCTAACACTAAATAATCTATTCAATATAAATAAAAATAAGGCGTGATTTAACACACCTTATTTTAACTTATATATGTAAAATATAGAGTTATTAAATACATTATATATGTAAGCAACATAAGTAAACCTTGCTTTCTATATATCCTCTGTTTTATAAACGCTGGAATAATTAGAATTAGTGTCAATACTATCATAAATGGAAAATCAATCGTAGATGTTTGTTTTAATATAGGTATATCATTTATAAATGCTGATAATCCTATTACTGAAACAATATTTAATATGTTAGCTCCAAGTATATTTCCTACAGAAATTGCATTATGTTTTTTTCTAATAGCTGTCAAACAAGATACTAATTCAGGCAATGATGTCCCAAGTGCTATTACAGTTAAACTTATTACAGCTTGTGGAACACCTACAAATTCAGCTATTATTATTCCATTGTTAACTAATAATCTAGACCCTATAATCATCATACTTATTCCAATTATAAATATAACAACTACTTTAATGATATCATTAGATTTATTTATTTTATCATTTCTACTTATATAGCCTCTTCTTGAATCATTTTTCGGAATACTTTTATAATTTTGTATCATATAAATACACATCAATCCAATTAAAGCTAAAGCATCAGTTCTATTTATACTTCTATCAAGCCCTAATATAATAAGTACTATTATAGATATAATTAATAACAAAGCTTTAGAATTAAAATCTTTACTGTTAATCTTAAAAGGTCTTATTGTAGCTACAATACCAAGAACTAACCCCGTATTGCAAATTATAGACCCTACAGCATTGCCTAAACTCATTGTAGCATGTCCTTGTATAGATGCCATTGTTGAAACTGTAAGTTCTGGAAAAGTAGTTGCTAAACTAACTATTGTAGCTCCTAAAATCATCTCTGGTATATTTGTCTTTTTAGCAACAGTTATAGTTGATTCTATAAATATATCAGCACCTTTAGTTATTAGTATAAATCCTATTAAAAACAAAATAATTGTAAATATCATTTTATCCCCCCTTATTAAATAAGTATTCAATTAACGTAATTTTATGTATAGGTTAAATTTTAAAATTATTCTTAAAATTTATGTTTATTATATATTTTAACGGGTATTATATGAGTATAAGAAAAATGTCAAAATACAAAACATTATATAAAATGTTGTATACAAAATACTAATTCTGTGTTATGATTATATTGTTTAAAAAATATCTAGCTAGATTTTATAAATATAAATTAAATTGAACACACATAAACTTAAGGAGGCTATCAACATGAATGCATGGCAAGGATTCAAAACTGGTAGATGGACTAAAGAAATAAACGTTAGAGAGTTCATTCAATTAAACTACACTCCATATGAAGGAAATGATTCTTTCTTAGCTGGAGCTACTGAAAACACTAAAAAATTATGGGAAGAAGCTATGGTTCTTTTCAAAAAGGAAAGAGATAATGGCGGAACATTAGACATAGACACTAAAACAGTATCTATGATAAATGCTTACGGTCCTGGATATTTAGATAAAGAAATAGAGACTATAGTTGGTTTCCAAACTGACGCTCCTTTAAAAAGAGCTATACAACCATTCGGTGGTATAAAAATGGCTGAAAATTCTTGTAAGGCTTATGGATATGAATGTGACCCTGAAATAAGTGAAATATTCACTAAATACAGAAAAACTCATAACCAAGGTGTATTCGATGCTTACACTGCTGAGATGAGAGCTGTTAGAAAATCTGGTATAGTAACTGGATTACCTGATGCTTACGGAAGAGGTAGAATAATAGGAGACTACAGAAGAGTTGCTTTATACGGTGTTGATGCTTTAATAGCTGATAAAAAAGTACAAAAAGATTCTTTAGACGTTTCTACAATGGATGAAGCTGTTATAAGATCAAGAGAAGAAATAGCTGATCAAATAAAAGCTTTAAATGAATTAAAAGCTATGGCTGCAGTTTACGGATTCGATATATCTAAGCCAGCTACTAACTCTAAAGAAGCTGTTCAATGGTTATACTTCGGATACTTAGGTGCTATAAAAGATCAAAATGGTGCTGCAATGTCATTAGGTAGAACTTCTACTTTCTTAGATATATACTTCGAAAGAGATTTAGCTGCTGGAACTATAACTGAAGAAGAAGTTCAAGAAATAATGGACCACTTCGTTATGAAATTAAGAATGGTTAAATTCTTAAGAACTCCTGAATACAACGATTTATTCTCTGGAGACCCAACTTGGGTAACTGAGTCTATAGGTGGTATGGGAATAGATGGTAGAACATTAGTAACTAAGAACTCATTCAGAGTTTTAAATACATTATATACTCTTGGAGCTTCTCCAGAGCCAAACTTAACAGTATTATGGTCTACTCACTTACCAGAAGGATTCAAAAACTTCTGTTCAAAAGTTTCTATAGATACAAGTTCTGTTCAATACGAGAACGATGATTTAATGAGACCTTACTGGGGAGATGACTACGGTATAGCTTGTTGTGTATCTGCAATGAGAATAGGTAAACAAATGCAATTCTTCGGAGCTAGAGTTAACTTAGCTAAGACTTTATTATACGCTATAAATGGTGGTGTTGATGAGAAGTCAGGTGTTCAAGTTGGACCTAGATTCGAACCAATAACTTCTGAGTACTTAGACTATGATGAAGTTATGGCTAAACTTGATCCATTCACTGATTGGTTAGCTAACTTATACGTAAATACATTAAATGTAATCCACTACATGCATGATAAGTATTCTTATGAAGCATTAGAAATGGCTTTACATGATAGAGATATATTCAGAACTATGGCTTGTGGTATAGCTGGTTTATCAGTATGTGCTGACTCATTATCTGCTATAAAACATGCTAAAGTTAAAACTATAAGAAACGAAGCTGGAGTTGCTGTTGACTTCGAAATAGAAGGTGAATACCCAATGTTCGGAAACAACGATGATAGAGTTGACGAAATAGCTTGTGACTTAGTTGAAAGTTTCATGAACAAAATAAGAAAGAACAAAACTTATAGAGATTCTTACCACACTCAATCAATACTTACAATAACTTCAAATGTTGTTTACGGTAAGAAAACTGGTAACACTCCTGATGGAAGAAGAGCTGGAGAGCCATTCGCTCCTGGTGCTAACCCAATGCACGGAAGAGATAATAGTGGTGCATTAGCTTCATTATCATCAGTTGCTAAATTACCATATGAGCATGCTCAAGATGGTATATCTAATACTTTCTCTATAGTACCAGGTGCTTTAGGAAAAGATATGGATGAAAGAGTACACAACTTATCATCAATGATGGATGGATACTTCTCTCAAAATGCTCATCACTTAAACGTTAACGTATTTGATAGAGCTACTTTAGAAGATGCTATGGAACATCCAGAGAAATACCCTCAATTAACTATAAGAGTTTCAGGATATGCTGTAAACTTCATCAAGTTAACTAGAGAACAACAAATGGACGTTATAAACAGAACATTCCACGGAAAAATGTGCTAATATAACTCAATAAATTTGTAAACATATTATTAAACAATCAATTATCAAAGTATATTACGAGTGCAAACCTCATCAGTTTGCACTCTTTTTTTCTGAAAATTCTATTAAGATTTTTTAAAATAGACATAATAAGTTTAGTAGCTTATAATATTGGGTATGAAGTATAATGTATACATGTTATTTTAAATTCGATAAATATGATTTTTTCTTATAAATATATAATAATCAATGAGGTGGATAAAATGATAAAAGGTAGAGTTCATTCAATAGAAACTTTTGGTAC
This sequence comes from Paraclostridium sp., assembly GCF_051657365.1. Lineage (NCBI taxonomy): Bacteria > Bacillati > Bacillota > Clostridia > Peptostreptococcales > Peptostreptococcaceae > Paraclostridium > Paraclostridium sp. The sequence goes on along the minus strand of NZ_JBOFKN010000162.1, from coordinate 7,611 downwards.
TGTAGATGGTCCTGGTATTAGATTTATATTATTTATGCAAGGTTGCCCATTAAGATGCAAATACTGCCATAATAGAGATACATGGGATGTAAATGGAGGTAAAGAATACACTGTAGATGAAATAATAACAGAGATTAATAAATACTCCTCTTATATGAAATTTTCAGGTGGTGGATTAACAGTTTCAGGCGGTGAAGCAACACTTCAACCAGAATTTTTAAAAGCATTATTTAAAAAATCTAAAGAAAATAATATTCATACATGTTTAGACACATCTGGATTTGTAAATATAGATACAATAGACCCTGTACTTGATTATACTGACTTAGTTTTACTTGATTTAAAGCATATGGTTCCAGATAAATGTAAAGACTTAGTTGGTGTAAGTATAGAAAAAACTTTAGAATTAGCGAAGCATCTAAGCGATAGAAATATACCAGTTTGGATAAGACATGTACTTGTTCCTGGCATAACAGATAGCAAAGAAAATCTTGAACTTATGGGTGAATTTATAAATACTCTAAAAAATGTAGATAGAGTTGAACTTTTACCTTATCATACATTAGGAGTTCATAAGTGGGAAAACCTGGGATATGATTACGAATTGAAAGATGTCCCAGATGCAACTAAAGAAGATGTTGAAAAAGCATCTGAAGTATTGGCTCAGTTTGGTATTAAGGTTCATAGTAAGTAAATAAAAAAGTCGTAGTATTTTACTACGACTTTTTTTATTTAAAATTCAAATACTTCAACTTCCATATTATCTATAGCAGCTTGTATTAATGCTTCTACATCTAATTTAGATTCTGATCTTTCTATTCTATCCAATTTAGGTTTTGTTACTGGGTTCTTTGGCGAGAATACTGTACAACAATCTTCTTCTGGTATTACTGATGTTTCAAATGTACCTATATTTTGAGCTATTTTTATTATTTCTGATTTATCCATAGCTATAAGAGGTCTAAATACAGGTAAGCTTATAGATGCATTTGTACAAGTTAATCCTTGTATCGTCTGTGATGCAACTTGTCCTATACTTTCTCCAGTAACTAAAGCATCACAATATCTCATCTCACCTACTTGTTGAGCTATTCTCATCATAAATCTTCTAGATATTATCGTCATTTCTTCTTCTTTACAAGATACACCTATAGCTTTTTGTATTTCTAGTAAGTTAACTTTATGAAGTCTTAATTTACCACAATATTTAGCTAATATTTGAGCTAAATCTCTTACCTTCTCTTGCGATTTCTCACTAGTAAAAGGATAACTATGGAAATGTATAGCTTCTATTTCAACTCCTCTTTTTGCAACCATCCATGATGCAACAGGACTATCTATTCCTCCTGATAATAAAGACATAGCTCTTCCATTTGTTCCAACTGGAAGTCCACCATATCCTGCAACAGTATCACTGTATACCATTACGTGATTTTGTCTGTATTCACAATGTATTATTGTTTCTGGATTTCTTACATCTACATTTATTCTATCTTTAACGTTATAAACTAAAAAACCACCTATATCCATACTCATCTCTTGAGATGTTAAAGGAAGATTTTTATCTCCTCTTCTTGATGTAACTTTAAATGATTTAGAACCTTCTTCTATTTTTTCTTCTAAAAGCTTTAATGCTAATTCTTTTAATTTGTCATAGTCTTTTTCAGCTCTTACGCCAGGACAAACTCCTACAACTCCAAATACTTTTTTAATTTCTTCTAATACTTCCTCATAATCTTCCGCATACTCACCTAAATCAACATAAATTCTTCCATACTCTTTGTATACATTAAATTTAGCTATATGAGATAACATATTCTTTATATTTTTTATAAGTTTGTTTTCAAATATATATCTATTTTTTCCTTTTACACCTATTTCTCCGTACTTTACTATTGCTATATTATACAAATCTATCACCTCTTAATTATCTTCTTTTTATTATCATTCTTAGTTCTTCAACAGATTTTTTTATTATTTGTGATGCTTCTTTTATTTCCTCTTCTGTAGTCATATCAGAAAAACTAAATCTTATAGCTCCGTCTATTTCTTCATGTGTAAGTCCTATTGCATTTAAAACATGACTTCCTTTTTTCTTAGCAGAACATGCTGATCCAGTAGATACAAATATACCTTGTTGAGCTAAGTGATGAAGTAATACTTCACCTCTAACACCTTTAAATGATATATTCAGTATATGACACACGCCATCTTCCGGAGAATTTACTTTTATATCATCTACATTTTCTACTATATAGTCTTTCAATAAGTTTTTTAATTTTTCAATATTATCTATTTTAGAGCTTAAATCTGAAGTTATTATATTTACAGCTTCACCTAAGCCGTATATACCAGCTACGTTTTCAGTACCCGATCTAATACCTATTTCTTGGCCTCCACCAGTAAGCATAGGCTTTATCTTATTACTATCTTTTATATACATAAATCCAATACCTTTTGGTCCGTGTAATTTATGACCACTAACACTCATAAAATCTATATTGTATCTAGCTGGCCTAAAATTAATTTTAGCAAATGATTGAACTGCGTCTACATGTAAGTATATTTTATCTTTTAATGTACTCAAATATTTTCCGACTTCTTTTACAGGTTGTATACTTCCAATTTCATTATTTACATGCATCATACTTATTAATATAGTAGTGTCTTTTATAGCATTTTTTAAGTCATCTATATCTACTACACCTTTGTCATTTACCTTTAAGTATGTAACCTCAAATCCCTGTTCTTGTAAATCCTCCATAGTTCTTAAGACTGATGGATGTTCTATATTCGTAGTTATTATATGATTTTTTCTTTTTTTATGAAGATTGGCAATTCCTCTTATTATAGTATTATTTGCCTCTGTACCTCCTGATGTAAATATTATCTCTTTATCTTTACATCCTATACTTTTAGCTATTTCTTGTCTTACTTTTTTTATATTTTTTTCAACTTCTACACCCTTTTTATGTGCTGCCGAAGGATTTGCATAGTCTATAGTAAGTGCATATATCATCTTATCTACAACTTCTTTGTATGGTTTAGTTGTTGCACTATTATCTAAGTATATATCCATACTAATACACCAACTTTCTTTTGTTTAAAATTATGTTATTTTGTTCTTTATTTTATTGTCCCAATTAAAGCTATAAATTATCATATAAATTTAGTGAAACTTTTACTATTATACCACTATTTGATCTTTTTTTATATACCAAAGGAGCATAATTCAATAGTTCCTGTAGTATCTATATGTTTTATCCGGCTATATTGTCTTAAATGTGGTTTTTTTTAATTTTTTTGTCAAAAACATTGATTTTTCTGTCGAATGTTGCTATTATATATTTATGGTTATCCCCCTGATAACCTTAATTAAAATCTCTATTCCCAATACCCCTTTTAAATGAATATACTACATTCATTTAAGTCCTACTTCTTAACGGAAAAGAAGTAGGTTTTTTTATGTTTAAAATGATTAATAAATTTTAATTAAATATATTTTCAAAAACTATTGATTTTTCTGTCGAATATTGTTATTATATATACATGGTTATCCCCCTGATAACCTTAATTAAAATCTCTATTCCCAATACCCCTTTTGAACGGATAGACTTTATATCCAATATTAAGCTAACAACGGAAGTTAGTTTAATGCAAAAAAGAGCTTCCCCAAGCTCTTTTTTTTTATCTTTAATTCTACATTTATCTTCTTTTTTTTGATATAATTTAATAGATATAATAAATTTAGGGGGTCGATACTATGCATAATAAGAAAAAAGTAGCTATAGTGTTTACAGGTGGTACTATTTCAATGACTGTAGACGAAAAAATAGGCGCTGCCATACCATCTTTATCTGGGGAGCAAATAATGTCTATGGTAACTAATATAGACAAAGTTGCTGATATAGAGGTATATAATTTCGATGAAATTCCAGGACCTCATATGACTCCTGAAAAAATGTTAAGTTTAAGAAATTATATAAACGATATACTTGCTAAAGATGATGTTTCCGGCGTTGTTGTTACTCATGGTACTGATAGTTTAGAAGAAACTGCATATTTCTTAGATTTAACATTAAATACATCTAAACCAGTAATAGTTACCGGTGCAATGAGAAGTAGTGATGAACTTGGTTATGATGGACCTAGCAACCTTGCATCAGCAGTTTGTACTGCAATATCTGATGAAGCTTATGATAAAGGTGTTTTAGTTGTTTTAAGTAATGAAGTTTTATTAGCATCTGAAGCTACTAAAACTAATACACTTACTTTAAATACATTCAAGTCTTTAACTTGCGGTCCTTTAGGTATTATTGATTGCGATAAACTTGTTCTATCTAGAAATATAGTTGATAGACAAACTATAGATGTAGATAAAGTTGAATCTGATATAGCACTTATAAAATCTGGTGTAGGAATGGATGAGTCTTTTATACAATTCGCAGCCGATAAAGGATGTAAAGGAATAGTTATTGAAGCAATGGGTAGAGGTAATATACCTCCAGGAATGCTTAAAGGCGTAGAATATGCTAGAAGCAAAAACATACCCGTTATAGTTGCTAGCAGATGCCATTCTGGTAGAGTTTTTGATAGTTATGGTTATTTAGGTTCTGGTAGAGATTTAAGAAACTTAGGCTGCATATTCGCAGGTGATTTACCTGGGCAAAAGGCTAGAATAAAATTAATGGTTGCATTAGGTAAAACTAATGACTTAAATGAATTAAAAGATATATTTGAAGAAGGTATATATTACTAAAATCAAAAGGGATGCATCTAACTAGATACATCCCTTTTATATTTATTTAATTTTATTTATAATTTCATTTTTAAAACATATAGCATAATCTAAAGCTTTTATTCCTGATTTGAATTTAACATCTATCATCTTGCCTTCTTTCCCAATTATACTTCCTTCTCCGAATTTGTTATGAACTAAAGTATCTCCTACTTTTATTGCTTTTATATCGTCTTTTGTAGGTGATTTAATATCATCTATAAATCTAGATTTAAAAACTTTACGCCCATATTTATTTTTCGGAGAACTTATACATAATTCATCTTGCGCCCTAGTTATTCCTACATATAACAGTCTTCTTTCTTCCTCAATTGCAAATTTTCTTTTTTGTTCATCTTCTATATCATAAGATTTTTCATGAGGTATAGTTCCCTCATTAGCTCCAATTATATAAACATATGGAAATTCTAATCCTTTTGCACTGTGCATAGTTGTGAATATTACACCTTCTGAATTTTTATTATTTCTATTTTCAATTATTTCAGATTTTACCTTTTCTATATGTTCTAAGTAATCATTTATAGTTTTAAAGTTAGTTGATGAGCTTTCTAATTCATTTAATATTTCTATCAATCCATTAGGCTTTATTTTTCTGTTGCTACAATAATCTAGTACGTATCTATCATAGTCTAAGCTAGTCCTTATATAAGAAATAGCATTTTTAGGAGATAAAGTTTTTAAATAACTTAAATCTATTTCCAAATCATTTAAAGTTTTTATTTGCTTTGGATGTAATCCAGCCTTATTTATAAGTCCCCCTATAAAATCTTTATCTTCACTAGCTAATTTTATACTATCCTTAGATATATATCTAAATGGCTTATTTATGATCCTTATCCAATCTTCACTTAGTGTCGTATCAATACCTAATCTTAAATATGCTAATAAGTCTTTAGCTACCCAATGATCATATATAGTCACAATAGAATCTCTGACTACAAAAGGTATATGCATATCCATAAATACATCTACTAACGCCCTTGACTGTATATTAGTTCTATATATAACTGCAAAATCTTCATAATTAATACAATTGTCTTCGCATTTATTTATTATATCTTTTGCAATAAATTTTGCTTCTTCCTCTGAATCTTCTGTATTTATATATTTTACTATCCCTGTATCATCTCTATCGCATTTTATTAACTTTTCATATCTATTATCATTATTTTGTATTAATTTGTTTGCAATATCAGTTATACACTTCTTAGATCTATAATTTACATCTAATATATATTTTTTACTATTCTTAAAGTATTGTTCAAACTCTAACAAAAAATCAGGTCTTGATCCTCTAAATCCATATATGCTTTGATCTTCATCTCCTACTACAAATATATTATTATTGGGGCTAGCAATTAATTTTATAACTTCAAATTGAACTTTATTTATATCTTGAAATTCATCTACTAAAATATATTTGTACGCAGCTCTAACTCTTTCTAATACTCTACTATTATCTTTTAATAAATTGTATGTTTTTATAAGCATATCATCAAAATCAATTTTTTTAATACTCTCCTTATACTCTTCATACATATTATATGTTTTACTAAACTCATCTTTAGTTAATATTTCTGAGTCAAAATCTAATTTATCCATCAATTCATTTTTAACATATGATATTTCATTTATAACACTTAATATAGTATCATCATCTTCTGCATTCTCTACATTTAAGTTTTTCAAAATACCTTTTATTGCAAACTTCTTATTTTTTTCGTCTAAAATACAATCTAATTCGTATTTCTCGAAAAACCTTAGTATTCTAAAAAATACAGAATGAAAGGTTCCGTAGTTTATTCTATTTATCCTAGTATCATGGCTTAAGCTAAGCGCTCTATTTTTCATTTCTGTAGAAGATGCTTTTGTAAAACTAATCGCTAATATATTTTTAGGATTTATATTGTTGTTTAAAACCATGTTAACTATCCTATAAGTTATAACTCTAGTTTTACCTGATCCTGGTCCAGCTAGCACCATACATGGCCCTTCAGTATGCATTACTGCATTTTTTTGATTTTCATTTAATTTATTTATATCTATCATAATTTATCACCTTGAACTATCTTTATATTATTTTATAATTAATATTATATATCATATTTTTTAAAAAGGAGTAACACTATGCAAGTTATTACTAAAACTTTAGATAATTTAATTGATATACCTAAAAATCACTTTATATTTGATATTGAAACAACAGGCTTAAGCCATAAATACTGTAAAGTAATATTAATAGGTATACTTTATAATTTTGAAAATACAACAATCATAAAGCAATACTTTGCTACATCCGAAGAAGAAGAAAAAGAATTATTAATTTGCTTTATAAAAGATATTAAAAACTTCGATTATCATATCACTTTTAATGGAATTTCATTTGATATTCCTTTCCTAAATTCTAGATTTAAAACTAATGGTATAGATTACCATATGGATAAATCTCAGGATATTGATATTTTACGACTTATAAAGCCTTATAAAGAAAAACTTGCTTTATCTGATTGTAAACTAAAAACTATAGAAAAATACATAGGCATACAAAGAGATGATTCTATTTCTGGAAAAGACAGTGTTAGATTGTATAAAGAATTTATTTTAAATAAAGATGAATTAATAAAATCTAAAATATTACTTCATAACTATGAAGATATTTATTATTTAGGTAAAATTTTTAAAATCAAAGAAATTTTACATAATAAACTAGATTATATAGATATTTTAATCTGCAAAAATCCTTATGAAATTTTACTTACTAAATACACTATACGTAAAAAAATATTATCTTTAAAATTTATATCTACTACTAA
>NZ_JBOFKN010000161.1:0-50633 GCF_051657365.1 Paraclostridium sp. | reverse complement strand
TATAATACAAGGTAAATATTTAATTAAGCCAATAACACTTTCAAATTACAATGAAATTGAAAAGTTATATAAACTCTGTGATGATTATCATATAATGTGTGGTGGAAGAAAAGCAAATAAGAAAGATATAGAAGATATATTTACATATACAGAAAAGAAAACAATAGAGGATTCTTTAACCCTTGGTATTTTTGAAAAAAATGTTCTTATAGGTCTTGTAGATATATTTAAAAATTATCCAGAAGATAAAATATGGATGATAGGACTACTTTTATTAGCTCCTAATAAAAGAAATCTTGGTCTAGGTAAATTAATTCATACAGAAATAAAAAATTATGCACTGAGTATAGGTGCAAATTCATTTCAAATAGGTGTATTAGATGAAAATACAAAAGCTCTAAAGTTTTGGGAATCTATCGGATATAAAAAATTAAAATATACCACTATCAAACTAGGCGATGTAGATCATAAAGTAATTATTTTAAGATTAAGCTTGAAATAGTACCTTATTTTCAATGAAAAATTATCTATCAATAGGCACATTTTTTAATTAAATCCTGTACATAAAAAGTAATTTCAATTTTATGTACAGGGTTAATTTTTTTATAAATACTTTGAGGCATAAAGTCCAACTATAAATTTATAGCGCATTCTAACGCAACAGCCATATAAGTTTCTTTTTCACTTAATTCAGTATTTCCTAATCCTCTAGGTTCCCATTTTACTGCATCTAAGTTATCTGCTGAATATAAGAACTGAGCAAACTGTATATTTCTAAATTGTGCTACAGCTGCCATTGCTGCACATTCCATTTCTACAGCTATACAACCTTGATTTTTCCTATTATTTAATTTTGTTATAGTTTCTCTATATGGTGCATCTGTTGTCCATACTTTCCCCTTTACATATGGATAATTCAGTTCTTCTAAAGTATTTGTTATTGTTTTTATAGAGTCAGCTTGTAGCCCTATTTCATCTGATGAAGGAATGTAATGATAACTAGTCCCTTCATCTCTTATTGCACAAGTTGGAACTAATATATGTCCATTAGGTATATCTTTGCTTAAAACACCACAAGATCCAAATAAAACTAATTTCTTAATTCCCATTGCAATTATTTCTTCAAAATCAACAGTACATGCAGGAGCTCCAACTCTAGCTAAAAAAAATGCTACATCTATATCTTTATAGTTTATCTTATAAATTATATTTTCTCCATTTGCTGATTTCATTTTACCTATAACTTTTACATTTTCTAATTTTGAAAATTTTTCAATCAACTTATATGAAAATGTAGCTACAGCTACCTCTGGCATATCATCATTTTTACTTGCACAGTATGATGGTTCAATTATAGCACTTCTTTCATTATCAAACTCTCTTATCAATATACTCATATTTTCCCCTATTCCCCCTTATAATTAAATATCTTTCATCTTATATAGTATTTTTATTATTTTTATAATTATAGCAGAATACATAACTGGTCTCTATATTAAAATTTTATAGATTTCAATAGTAAGTACTGATAGAATTTTATTAAAAGCAATATTGGGGGATGGTATATGTATAGTTTATTCAATGAATTTATAGAAATAGAGTCTAGTAAGTATATTCTTAAGAGGATAGTTCATACCGATTCAAAAGATATTTTTGAAATGTACGGAAATGATGATGTTATGAAGTTTAACTTAGAACATAAAATAAATTCTGTAGATGAAACTAAAAATCTTATTGATATTATACATGCAGGATTTGAAAATAAATGGTTTATACGATGGGGAGTAATTGAAAAAAATACTAATAAATACATCGGAGACCTTGCTTTGCATCATTTTGATGAAAAAGAAAACAAAGTTCAAATTGGTTATATGTCAAAAAAAACTTATTGGAATAAAGGTATCATGAGCGAAGTATCTCAATTATTAATTGATTATATTAATAAAAACACATCAATTCAAATAATCGAAGCATCTATATATCCTGAAAATATAGCATCTATAAAACTTGCTGAAAAATTAGGTTTTCAATTTAAAGAGTTTTTAGAAGATAAAACTAATCAAAATAAAAGTAGAGTTATTTATTCTAAAAAATTTAAATAAACTATTCTCACTAAAACAATTATATTAGGGTGGAGGTACTTATGTATGAAATAGTTGATATAAGTCATAGTATAAAAAATGATTCAACACTAGAAATCCTCAAAGAAAGTATGTTTAATCCAACAGAAGAAAAATTGATACAAAGGGCTAATTTCTATGAAAACAAAAAAGGTATTGTTTCCTACGGGTATATTTATGATGATATTATTTTAGGTTTAATAGTTTTAGATACTACAATTAAAGATGAAATTATAATATTAGATATCGCAGTCAGAGTAGATAAACAAAAACTAGGAATAGGAAGTACATTGATAAATTATGTAATTCACCAGCTTAAACCTAAAGCTTTAGTTGCAGAAACAGATGATGATGCAGTTGATTTTTATAAAAAGAATAAATTTAAAATAGTTAATTTAGGAGAAAAATATTCAAATATCAATAGATATAAGTGTACATATTTTAATATGAAAATCAAAAATCTTATATTTCAAGATGTACTATAAAAAATATATTTATTAAGTTAACTTAAAACAATACTTTTTAAATTGAAAAAGAAAACGATATCAAATATAATTATTATTTAAAGGTCAACTTTGTCATATAAAATTAAATTTAATTAGGAGGGGATTGTAATTCAAATATTAGGACGTGATATTTTAATAAGCATAACTATTATAGTCATAATATTAATGCTACATGCTAAACGTAAAAATGAAAGGATAATTTCTTTATACAATATAGGAATTATGTTGTTTTCTTTATCTATGGTTATTATATTTTCCCTAACAGGTATATCTCCAATAAGTGGATTTCATCTTGATATAAAAATTAATGAAATATCTTTGATTCCATTCCAAGGTATTATTGAAATGTTTCAATCTGGTATAACCTCATATTGGATTATTAATATAATTGGAAATATAGTAATGTTTATACCGATTGGATTCTTAATTCCGTTATTATACGATAAATTAAATTCGTGTATAAAAGTAGTGTTATTTGGATTTGTAACTTCGTTAATTATCGAATTAACACAATTGTTTTTAATTAGGGGAACTGATATTGATGATTTAATACTTAATACAACGGGAGCATTGCTAGGATACTTGGTATTTATTATTTTCAAAAACATATTCAGTGGATTTACCGAAAAAATTGTTACACAATCAAAAACTGTTCAAAATAAATTTATTTTATTAGTAGGAATGCTAGTTCCATATATCGTTACTATTATATGTGGATTCTATGACAAATTTGTATTTTAATTTTATTAAATATCAAAGTCAGATTATTAATTTAATAATCTGACTTTGATAAATCAAGAATAGACATATTTTCTTCAATTCCAATTTCTTTAAATCCTGCTTTTTTATGCCCTCTTATCGCATATTCCCTTTCTAATGGGATAACATTTCGTAATTTTTTTATATCCAAATCATAAAATGCTGTATCTGCAAGCTTAGTTAATGCCTTTGAGCAATACCCTTTTCCTCTATGTTTATTTTCAATAACTATACCTATACGGTGTAAGTCATTTTGCTTGTCATAATAAAAACACACTTCTCCTAAAAAATCACTAGTATTACTATTCACAATATAAGCATAATACCTATCATTATTTTCAGAAATCCACTTAGCATACCATTCATACCAATACTTTTTAGAAAAATCAATACATCCAGTTTTATTATTATAGTTTTCTATTTCCAGATTATATTCTTTATTGTAAGACATAGTTTTTTCTTGTGATAAAAGTTTTTGCCTATATTCAAGTTCATTAAACGATGGAACATGTAAATGTAATTCGTTCATAATTAACATAGGTATTTACTCTTATTCTTTTGTTGTTGAATTAATCTTATTTTCTAAAACTGACAATATACCTTATTCCCTATTAATTTTTCAAAATACATATTACCCCTCCTCTTTCTGAATTAGTTTAAAATATAGTATTAAACTAATTCAATAAATATCCTCTAAAATATTAAATTTTATCAATCTATATTCGTATAATATTTCCTCCACTTGCTTTTTCTAATCTATTGATTATAGAACTCCCTAACCCATCATCATTTGGAGATTGAATGTAAACATGATTTACATTCAATAATTGGTCACATTCTCTAAGTAAGTCAAATATTTTTTGTGCTGCTATATTTAATATTTTAAAGCTACCTAAACTATATACAAATTGATATTCATTAAATTCACTTAAAAACTCCTGAAAACAAATTATAACATCATTATGATTTGCATTTTCTCTAATCCAATTAGAAGTATCTATATACGCGCCTTCAACTAGTGTTACAGGAACATCTGGTGCATAGTGTCTATATTTCATGCCTGGAGCCTTTGGTATATCACTATTACCTACACTTAATAACTCCTTTTTATATATAAGATTTGGAATTATGTTACATATTTCATCCACACTTACTGCCCCTGGTCGTAGAAGTATTGGGTCAGAAGTCGACATATCTATAATTGTTGACTCTAATCCAATTGAAGATGAGCCTCCATCTAAAATACAGGGAATTTTTCCATTTAAATCATTGTAACAATGCTCAGCACTAGTAGTAGATGGTTTTCCCGATAAATTTGCAGATGGTGCAACTAATAAAGTTCCACTTTCTTTAATTATAGCTCTTGCTATTTCACTTTTTGGAAATCTAACTGCTACAGTTTTCATTCCCGCTGTAACTAAATCTGATATACAGTCTTTTTTATTAAAAATCAAAGTTACTGACCCTGGCCAAAAAGCCTCAAATACTTGTTCTGCTTCTTTTGGAATATCTTTGCATATATCATAAACTTGTTCTAGTTTATATATATGTACCAATAATGGATTATCCTGAGGTCTTCCTTTCACCTCAAACACTTTTTTTATAGCATTTTCATCAAATGCATCTGCCGCTAATCCATAAACTGTTTCTGTAGGAATAGCGATTACTCCTCCTGATTGTAAAATACTTGCCCCCTCAATTATTTTTGCGTAGTCTTTATCTAAATCAAGTATCTTTAGAATCTTAGTATTCACTTTTCATCATCTCCTCTGTTTATTAAATCAATACTGCAAATCATTTAGTCTCAAAATTTTACTAGAACTAACTTAACCTCATATTTAATACTTCTTATTTTTCAGATAATAATATCATAAAAATAAAATAATTTGTATAAAATGGACTAACATATCTTTTTTTAGGAACAAACTCCGATTTATAAATAATCTTTCTTAATTTACATCTAAAAAATAAAAAATTATCTTTAATGCTTGTATCATAACATTCCATAATTATTTTAAGACTTGTTTATATTTCAGTTCCAAATTCATAGATTTCACTCCATTTAACTCTTTTAAAAATACAATAATGTTAAGATAAAACTAAAACTTAAAGGGGAAGAGGTAAGATCTATGAAAAATAAAAAAATAACTTTAGAATTGGAACACCGTTATTTTAATAAAAGGGATTTGAGTAATGCTACATATGAATACTTAGTAAATAAAGGCCATGAATGTTACTTAGTCGATGAAGATACAATAATTATTGATGGTAAAAAATATATGATAAATGAATGGAATATAAATAATATTGTTCCACTACAACAAGTAATTTTAAAATTAATGAAATAAAGCAGTATATATTAAAAATAGAGGTATTAATAATATATTAATACCTCTTCTAGCTTTATATTTCATCTATAAATTTTCTATACTTGCATATAAATTCCTCTATATTTCTTGATTTTTCCCAAATCTCTATTGCACTAGGATCAAGTAAATAAAGTATAGAATCATTTAAAAGCTCAACATATTCTCCATCTTCAGATCCGAGTGCATCTCTTCTAACTTTCAAGCCTTTATTTTTATAAAATTTTTCTGTTTCTCTATATAATTCTTCTCGTTTTGTTATATAATTTTTTACTTCATTATTTGAAATACTATAGGCATCTACGATTGTATCACCTTCTATAAAGGTTTCTTCCTTGGCTACCTTTCCATCCCAACTATGGATTTTTGTCCAATTAAAATATATCTCACCTTCATCTGGTATAAATGAAAACTTTGAAATAACATACAAATAATTATTATAATTTAATTCATAGTAATCAGGTATATCTTTGAATTTCATAAAATAATTTGTATAATCATTTAAAATAATTTCTTTTTTTACAAATGGAATACTTTCAATAAATTTATATATTGATTCTTCACTTTCAAAAACTCCTATATCATAGCTTTTTTCATATTGTTCAATTTTTAATAAATATGACATAAAATCTCCTTAGTTATAACTTATTTTATTTTTTTAATCTATTAAAATAATATTTTTTATGAAAATCCACTCCTAATGCATAAAATTCAAATCATATAATCCTATACCTAAATTGCCTAAGGCAAATATAATTGTTAAAAAAATCAAACTCAATTTAATATTTTTTGATTTACGTATTTTAAATCCTTCATAAGCTATAAGTAAAAGCATGATTGATAATATAATAAAACAATTAAAACTTAAAAATACTAAATATAAAATTAGAACTAAAATAGCCACTAAATTTTTATTATACATTTATAAGATCCCCTCTAGTTTTAAAATTGAATATATAGTAAAAAAGCCTATAAAATCCACTTATTTAAATTTTATAGGCTTTTTTACTTAAACCATTCTATGATTTTTTATATTCCTTTTTACACCATACTTATCAAGTAAATCATCCCATATATCTCCAAAACTACAACCTAATATTAGTTCAAAGATAATTATATAAATAGTATATATAGGTATTATAATTAAGTATTTTTTAAAATTTGTAAACATCTTACTCATTTTACCACCACCAAATTATATATTTGACTATATATCTATTATACAATACTTATTTAAAATAGATTTGATTTATTTCTGAGAAACAATCATAAAGTGAGGGCTCATTCCCATTATTTCTATCTCATGCTCTGTTATTTCTAATATATTTAACAATACATCTCGAGTCTTCATATCTTCCCATTTTTCATTTAAATCTGGAGTAAACCATATAGTCCCTTCTATAGCGTGTTTATTCAATGTTTTAAATCCTACAGTTTCAATTTCACTTTGTAACTGTAATGGAGTATGAAAATAAGCCTGTGTAATCAGATTTGGATACTCTTTTGGTCTGTCATGAATCCCTTCTTTTAATTCCCGTTCTACCATATCCACAAATGGCTTTTCAGTTAATAATTCATTTTTAGTTCCAAATGTAGATAATGCCCAAGTCATTGTACTAAACTTAGATATTCCTACTGAAAATAAAAGTCCACCTTTTTTTAAAACTCTATAACATTCATTTAATACTTTAAGTCGATCATCTATATTTTGTAAATGATATAAAGGCCCCATAAGCAATATAATATCAGCACTTTCATTATCTTTATCAATATTTCTAGCATCACATACTTCAGAAACAAAAGTATTGTAATTTGATTTAGCATACTCTACAGCATTTGGTGAAAGATCTAGCAAATAAACATTATTATTTTTACGTGCTAACCAATCAGAATAAATTCCAACCCCTCCACCAATATCGTATATTACATTTGAATCCTTATTTATGTATTTACTTAAAATTTGTTTTGTTCTATAAAACTCGATAACACCAAGCCCTCTCTCAAGTCGTCCTTTTTCAGATACTGAATTATAAAAATCCAATACCTTATTTATCATCTCTTTACTCATAAACATCCCCACCCCTAAAATAAGTTATTATAAAGTGTAGTGTAAAGTATTTCATATATCAACTTAACAATCAAATATATTAACCAAATCATATATTTTTCAACACTAAAAAAGAGCATCCAACCTTAATGCCCTTATTTATAAGTATATTAAAATTCTTTTTTTAAATATACCATATCAATTAATTGATTTCCACATTCATAAATTGGAGTATCATAATTATCTATAAAGAAATTTTCAACTCTATGAGACTCTATAAATCCACACTTTTGGTAAAAAGGTATAGTTAAAGGACTATCTCCTGTTCCTACATACATGGTATCACAGCCATTTTTAAAGTATTCAAAAATATGCTCAATTAATTTTTTTCCATATCCCTGTCCATGAAATTCTTTATATGTAGCAATATTTTTTAGTTCATAAACCCCGTCATCTTCTTTTGTAACTACACAAACTCCTTTTAAACTATCATCGTATATCGCAAACATAAATCCTCTTTCAAGATATTTATCAATCATATTTTCTTGCTCATCTGCTAATAGTAATAAATCCAAAAACTCCTTTTTATTTTCTTTGATTATTTCTACTTTCATTTTACCCCCTGCTTAATATGTTAATTTTAATATATAACTTAATTATAGCTAAATTCATAAAACAATCAATTCTTCAAAAAGTAAAGTATTCAATTAGCTTTTTACAAACTGAAAAAGATTTGTAAATTTATGTAAAAAACGTTATCATATTCTTTAAACAGATAAAAGTTTAAATAATGTGTTTATGCTTAGGAATAGAATTTTTTTATAATAGTTTAAATTAGGAGGAAATATGTATAAAAGTGTAAAATTTTTCAATTTAATTGAAGAAAGTTTTTTATTATTTAAAAAAACAACAAAAAAAACATGGATAATAGCTATGATAATTTCTGTGTTATCAGGATCATTTATGGTTTCTGAATCAGTAGATTACAGTGTTTATCCAGAAACGTCTTATACTGATACAGCTTTTTCTGAAGAAAGTGCAACATTACCAGAAGTAAGTATTATTGAATTCGGTATATTGGGGTTATTTTTTGGAGCTATTATTTTAATATTATGTATAGTTTTTATATTGGGAGTATCAATCAATTCAGTATTCTATTATTTATATAAATCTATATATGAAATTTTATATGATAAGGAAATAGACAGAGCACCATTAGGATTGGTTTTTAAGGTAAATAGTATTGTATTATTAAAAATTATATTAGGACTCATACTATTTGTAGTTCCTGGAGTTATACTGAGTTTTAAGTATGCACCATTAAACTATATTTTATGTAAATATCCAAACCTTTCATCTAAGGAAGTATTAAATAAAACAAAAGAGATGAGTAAAGGAATTAAATGGAAGATGTTTATATTTACTATATCACTAGTTTTTATAGAATCAGTAATTATATTATTAACATCTCCAAACATGCTTATTTCAGGTTATATTTGGTTAGATATAGTTACAAGTATTTTAACATTTATTGTATCAACAATTATGATAGTTTTTACTGCCTTATTTAGTATGAATCTATTTATATCTGTAGATAGTATTAAGAATTCAAATACTAAATGTAATTAAATAAAAATAAAGTTAAATCGTTACATAATTAATAAATTAAATAACAACTTCACTTTAATAATTAAAGTTTCGTAGGAAACTAAAAAACCTAAGAAGAGTGAATATATTAGATATAAGTGATCACAATATATTCACTCTTTTTAGGTTTAAACAGATCTCTAAATGCAAGTTTAAGGTGTAGTTATAATTTCTCTTTTATATATTAAGGAGGGTGGAATATTATGGATAAAAGCTTGAGGATTTTATATTGTCTTATTGGTAGTTTAACCTTAGCTATATTAAGGGCTCCATTCTTAGAATATGCGAAATATGCGTGGTATGATGGAGTTAGTCACACAACATTTTCATCATTATTATTCAGTATAAGTAATTTGATTTCTATGATAGGTTTTTGGTTGGCTGTTATATTTTCAATTGCTTTAATAATAGTTAATATAATTGAATTGAAAAATAAATATTTTAACTAGTTCTTAAAAAGTCATTTGAGTACATTAATTTGGATTTCAAAGGCTTTGACTTTATCTCAAATACGTAACACATCTCTAACTATTCACTAAATTTAAGTCTTTGTCAAATTCAATTACCTTTATATATTTTACTATCTAGTTTAATCTTTATTGACTTAACATATGCAATATATAATAATCACGAATAATATAACAAATAAGTATTATATATATAATACTTATTTGTTATATTATTCTTTATCTGTGTATTACAATAATATGCATGGAATTATATAAATAATCTTTTGCATTTCATACCCTCTTTAATTTGCACCTTTGAATTTCCTGAATATTTCGGTATTATAAATGAATTTGCATTATATTTATACTATAATTATTAGAAAGTAGGTTATTATGAAAAAATTAAGAATTCTATTATTATTAGTAGTTTTATTTTTGTCCGCTTGTGGGATTAAACCTTATGATTTACCTCAAGATGAACTACCTAATAAACTCAATGTAGAGGATAGTAATCAACTTGATTTAGGTAGTAAATTTGGATATCAAGATTTTCAATTATCAAACTTCAAAAAAGATGTAACAGATGAAAATCTTATCTATACTATTGATTATGAATTTAGTAAAGATACTTTTGATTTTTTAAAAAAACATAATATTGAATATAGTTTTAACCTTACATGCTCCGAAGAAATATACAAAATCATACGAGAGCTTGATGATACTTCAATTGATACCATTCAAGGCATTACTAATTTTCCTAAAAATATTTCTGGGAGAATAACTTTTAAGATAACAACATCAAAGGAATTAGCATCTAAACTTAAATCTTCTAGTTTAGATAACCATATATTTAAAGTAACAGATATGACAAATTACCCTATTTGTATAATAGATGGAGTTAATGAAATAGTTAATTCTCAAAATAATGTAAGGTATATAGATTTAGACAAAAATACTAAATCTAAATAATCTTTTCATTATAAATTTTTATTATTTTAGAATATCTTTAATAACATTAACATTGTCAGGTTCAAGGGGATTAACCTTTACAAGGTTGGGTATACCATCATTCATCAAAATCAACATATTTATGTAGATTTTGATGAATGTAGAAGTAAAAAGTCTTGTTAAAGAGATAAAATGCAAAAATATTATTAATGATGAAGCAAAAAAGGTTACCTATCAAAGGTAACCTTTTTCATTCCAATTTATTATATCAAATCTTATCGAGTGGGAGCTTAGGCAATGTTGAAGCGACATTTACAAGCATAATAACCAAACTATAAAATCTAAATTTACGCTACTTTTGAAGTTACCTTATCATCCTCATCTTCAACAAGAGTACTTAACTTCTTATCAAATACAAACAGTAAAACTGCTGCAACAAACAAAATAGCAGGAATCACAGTATAAACAGTGATCATATCAAACTTAAGAGTAAATGCATAAATATATCCGTAACTTTTACCAGCTAAGAAAGTAGCAAATGTCCAAACACCCATTAACACAGCTAACACTCTCTTAGGAGCATACTTACTTACAAATGAATTTCCAAGAGGTGAGAAGAACATCTCTCCCATACTTAATAAAACACCAAATGCAACAATCCAAAGTATACTAGACTTAACAGTCTCAGGAGCCCCAATACCTCTACTAAATTCAGCTCCAACAAGAGTAAGGAATGCAAGACCTAAGAATATAAAACCAAGACCAGTCTTTTTAAATAAACTTAAATCTCCTTGAGGTCTCTTAGAAAGTTTTAACCAAAGAGCTGCAAGCACAGGCCCTAAAGCTATACAAACTAAAGAATTTAAAGAGTCAAACCAAGAAAGCGGAACTTCAAATCCACCAACATTCATATCTACAAATGCTGCACCATAATCATAAACTGCAAGGTAAGTTAAATACCAGAACACCCAGAATAATACAGAGAAAACAGAAACAAGAACTATAGCCCAAACTCTTTTCTTCTCAGTATGAGTTAAAGGAGATTGCTCTTGAGCATCAGACTTATCAGCAACAATACCTTCCTTGAAAGGTCTTTTTCCTGCATTTCCTAAGAATCTCCATCCGAATATAAACCAAAGCCCACCAATTACACATAATATAGCTGCAACTAAGAAACATTGAGAAAATCCAAGTACACCATTTTTTGCAAATGTATTAAGATAAAGAACCCCAACTGATATAGTTCCAATAAAAGAACCTAAGTTAACAAAAGAATATTGAACAGAGAAAGCTGAATCTAACTCTTCTGGATCATCAAATAACTGACCATTTACAGCTGAAACATTTCCCTTAAAGAAAGCAGTACCAATGGCAACTAATAATATCATTATATTTACCATTGAAGTGGAATCTGCTATTGAACCTACATAATATCCAGCACCCATAATAAACATTCCTAAAGGAATAGTATATCTAGCACCTATCCATCTATCAGATATATATCCACCTATTATAGGTGAAAAGTAAGTAAATGCAACAAGATTGGCTTGCATCATTGCTGCCTCTCCTTTGCTTATCCCAAGACCACCATTAATTACAGCTGCAGTAAGGAATACATAAATTAAAAACTTTGAAGAATAATATGCTGCTCTCTCAAATGAGAAAGTTGTTGCACAAATATAAAATCCCATAGGGAACTTATTTTTCTTTTTTACTGTTGTACTCATAATTTCAAATCCTTTCTTAATTATAATGATAATTTCAAATGTTACTTGCTTATGTCTATATCCCACTTTTATTTTAAAAATGTGGTGACAATCTTAAGATAATTGCGTTCTTGTTTGTTAAGCTTAGTAACAATATAGGAGTTAACGTTTGCCATAACTTAAAATGTCACCACCTCTACTTGTTATTTAATCCTCATATGCTTACTAAAAAAGCCCTTTGTAAATTCAGTTGCAAAACGTTTGCTTAAAGTGCAAAATTAAATTTTGAATTTACTTCGACAAAAACCCCTTTTTTTATTTATCTTCTTATGTCAAATATTATCATATAGTTTGTTTTTATACAATACCTTAATATATAAATCATTATTTTTTTCACAATCTTTTAATTATTCCAAATATTGATATCATTTTAGTTTTCACTTTTATAGAATCCTTAACTATAAAAATAAAATTCACTAAGCTTTATAAATAAATAAGGTGTGCTTCCTTGCAAAATGGAAGCACACCTTATTTAACTTTATATTTATTATATATAATTTTGTAAGTTATAATCAATCCAATTATTGTAACCGTACCTAATATTCCTGTAACTACGATTCCAATATTATCTCCTAAAATTGGAATTAATAAAAATAATAATCCATAAAAAATCCACATAATTCCATTAGCTCTATTATAGCTTTTAACATCACTTATTTCATCACTACTTACAGTACTTCCCGCCCAAAAGAACATAGGTGTTTTCTTTTTAAAAGAGTAAATTCCTAAACAAATAAAAATAAAAACTGCAGGAATAACGCCTAAATAACTTATTATGCTACCCTTATGTTCATATGAAAATTTTGCTTCATCAACTTTAGAGTTTCCTTTTATATCATATTTGCTTATTAAATCCTTATATGTTTTTATAGTGTCAGTTCCTTCTTTATCATTGTATATGTAAAGCTTCTTTTTACTTACAATCTTTATGTATGGCTTACTATTATTATAAACATTTACTGTTGCTTTTTTACCATCGTCAACTTCAAAAATCCCTCTTAAATAAGTATAAGTATTAGTTCCATTTATTTTATTCCCAATATGAATATCTTCTAGCAGATTAACACTTTCAATGTCATCTATTTTTATGGTCTCCCCATTAATTTTTATACTATTTTCTTCAAACTTCATCTTATGCCCTGTAAAATCCATATTAAAAATTACTATAAAAAATGTAATCATCGTTATAGTAATTCCCAATAATATTTTTTCATACTTTGCCATATCCTATTCCCCTTTATTAACCATCTTTTAGTAAATTATAGCAGAGTAGTTCCAATGTATCTATATTTTTCCAAATTATAAAAATAGGCTGCTTTTTTATTAAAAGCAACCTATTATCATCTATATATAATTATCTTGGATTATTATTTTTTTGTTTATTTCTTGAATTATTACTTCTTTGTTTATCATTTCTTTGATTATTGTTTCTATTATTACTTCTTTGATTGTTTCTTGATGGCTTTCCATTTCTCGAAGAATTGTAATTTCTTGAAGGTTTTTTGTTCTCTGAATTTACAGGCTCAGCCACAACTTTAAGCTCCGGATTTTCCTTAACTTCTATCTTTTTGTTTATAAGTTTTTCAATAGCCTTATGACGGTCTATTTCTTCTGGCGAACAGAATGATAAAGCTATTCCACTACGCCCAGCTCTTCCTGTACGTCCAATTCTATGAACATAAGTCTCTGCACATTCTGGTAAATCGTAATTTATTACATGAGATAATTCATCTACATCTATACCTCTTGCAGCTATATCAGTAGCTACTAAAACTCTTAACTTACCTTTTTTGAAATCATTTAAAGCAATTTGTCTAGCATTTTGTGATTTATTACCATGTATAGCGCTAGATTGTATTCCAACTTTATCAAGTTCTTTTACAATTTTATTTGCTCCATGCTTAGTTCTTGAGAAAACTAAAACAGATTTTATACTCTCATCCTTTAATATATGCACAAGTAATTCATTTTTCTGTCTTTTACCAACAAAGTGTATTCCTTGTGTAACAGTCTCTGTCGTAGATGATACTGGTGCAACTTCTACTCTTACAGGATTTTTACAAATAGAATCTACTAATTTTGAAATTTCTTTTGGCATAGTTGCTGAGAAGAATATGTTTTGACGAACTTTAGGAAGAAATCCTATTATTCTTTTTACATCATGTATCATACCCATATCTAACATACTATCTGCTTCATCAAGTACAAAGTACCCTACATTTTTTAAGTTTAAAAACTTTTGGTTATATAAATCAATCATTCTACCAGGAGTTGCAACTACTATATCTACTCCATCATGTAGTGCTCTTGTTTGAATGTTTTGTGATACTCCACCAAATATAACTGTAGTTTTTATATCCATAAATCTTGAATAAGAGTTAAAACTATCTCCTATTTGTATTGCTAATTCTCTAGTAGGTGCTAATATAACAGCTTTTATAGTTCTTTTTCCTTTTGAACTTCCCTTTTCCTTGGCAATATTTTGTAGTATTGGAATAGCAAAAGATGCAGTTTTTCCAGTACCCGTTTGAGCACATCCTAAAAGATCTTTTCCTTTTAATAATTCTGGTATTGATTTTGCTTGTATTGGAGTCGGATTTTCGTATCCTTCTTCTTTTAATGCCTTTTGTATCGGCTTTATTATATCTAAATTTTCAAATAACATGTATACTCCTTTAATTGTTTCTTGTATTTTATCTAATATTAAAAAAGACACTTATTTTTAATTGACAAGTCAACCATCGAAAAAGTGTCACTCTTATCTATTATACACATTTTTCGACAAAATAGCATTATATTATTTATATTCTAATAAATTCCTATTATTTATTATTTTGGGTGTATGCTGTTTTAATAAATAAATTTTAACATTAGATTCTTTGCTTTCTTATTTTTAAATCCATTTTTGATTAATCAAGCATTTTATTTTTCATTTTCAGTTGACAATTTACATTTTTAAAGTTAGTTTATAACATTAATTGAAATTTAATATTTTAAATTTTCATTTTTTAGAAAATATATTTTTAGAGCTTTTCTAGATTTCATATTTTTTATATTTTAATGACCGAAGGGAGATTACGACATGTTTAAATTTTCAAATGAATTAGGTATGCTTACAATGAATTTAGATATGATTCAAAGTATTGCTTTTACTACTATCGTATTATTAATAGGTTCTTTCATAAAAGATAAAGTTAGTATCTTCAGTAACAAATTTATATGGTCCATCACCTCGTGCATTCTTTGTACTTCCTTTGGTGGGTGCATTATTCATTGAGTTTTTCAATTCCGCTGTAATAACTACATTTTTAAATATATTATAAACTCGCTAATATTTGAATAATTTTAATTAAAAAAGCAGGGTATTTTGATTGATATACCCTACTTTTTTGTTCGTATTCTATTAACAATATAAATTAAATCAAAGTGTTATTTCACCCTAATTAAAAGGATTATTTAAATGCTTAATAAACTCATCCCTTTCAGATTCACTATGAAAAACATGAGTAGGTATTATTAAAAGAAGCAAATTCATTTTTCCAAGTACTACAATAGTATCATTTTTCAAAACAACCTTCTTAATATCACTAAAATTAACTCTATTAGTTGTGTTATTAATATGATGTAGAACACCATCATCTTCTATCTTTACTTGTTGCTCATTAAAAAAGTGTGGATTTTCCTTAAAATATTTTTTCCCAGCTTTTGAATAACTTTTTTTTAAGAACAAATCACTTTTTATTATTATACAAAAAACTATAAATATCAAAGGATAAATAATTGCATTAAATATAGCTATTTTATAATTTCCAAATTGCATGATGCTTCTTATTACTTGGTATCCTCCTATAATACCAATAAAAATTACTGCACAAACTTGTACTTTCTTATTAAGTTTAACAGAATCATTATATGCCATTATATAGTTTGCATAATCATCAACATCAATTTTATATGAATAATCCATTTTTTCATCAAAAACAGAATCTTTTTCTCTCATATCTTTTATAATTTTTATAAATTCTTCTTTTTCATTCTCATCTTTAAAAACACTAACAGGAATATATGCACACAATGTATCTTTTATTGATACTATTCCAATAATATTCTCATCCATTACTATATCTTTTATAGCCTTTCCACTTGTAGCTTGAGATGATGATTCTCGATGTAATATAATTTCACTATCTTTTATTTCTAAATGCCTATTTGCAAATATTATATCAGGATTCTTTTTTGCCATTATTTTAGCAATAATCTTTGGATTAGTTGATAAAACTTTATTTGATAATATAATAGAACAAAAAATAGACAAAGCACCTACAATTATCATAAATAAATTAGATAAAAGTTTAAGTCCTATTACCCTTAGACACATACCTGTACATATATATACTAGTATACATCCTATTATCACCCTTTTATCAATTTTATCTTTACCTTTACTTAATTTAAAGTACATTTTTAAGTAAGATACATAATCATCAAAATTAAATTTATATTCATACTTCATAAAAATATGCTCTCCCTCTTATGTGTTAGTTTTTTTAATTTGTTCTATATATTAGTCTTAAACCCCTTTAAAACCATTTTAACTTTTTTACTTCATCAGCTAACTTTGCGATTAATATACTCTTGTGCTAAATATAATTTATGGCTATCTGTGCATCATATAGAACTTTCCCCTATGTCTCCTTTATAAAGATTATATATTTTAAAATATCCATTTTCAACATTTAGTTAAAACATAGCCTTAATTTAAAATAAGGAAGCCTTCTAGCTACCTTACTTTAAATTAAAATATATTTATTAATTTTTTAAATGAGTTAATTATCTTCCTTTGAATTTAAACTTTTTTCATTTATTTTATTCATAATATATACAATCATAAATAAAATAAATATTCCCAGTGGTATAAATACTATTGGTGATAATCTAAATATACCTACTAACAATAAAATAAAAAATACAACACTAGCTACTGTTGCTCCATAAGGTATCTGGGTTTTAACGTGGTCTATATGATCAGCCCCTGCAAATATGGATGCCATAACCGTAGTATCTGAAATAGGAGAACAATGATCTCCAAATACAGAGCCAGATAATGCAATTCCAGGTACTGCTAAAGCCAGTCCCATATCTCCTGTAATTTCATAAACTAAAGGTATTGCAATAGGTGTAACTATAGCCATAGTTCCCCAAGAAGTCCCTGTTGCAAAAGATACCACCATTCCCAAAACAAATATAGTTATTGGAAGTATCCATCCTGGAATACTATCACCTAAAATAGTAATCAAGAAACTAGCTAACCCCATTTGTTTAGTTACTGCTCCCAATGACCAAGCCATTAAAAGTATTGCGGCAGTTAATGTCATAAGTTTCATACCATCTATAAATGTATCCATACTTTCTTTAAAGCTCATTATCTTATATCCAATAGATAAAACTACTCCACTTATTGCCATTGCAAAAGCTCCCCAAAGAAGTGCTGTTACTGCGTCTGCATTTTCCAAAACTCCCATAAATCCTACGCCTTCTCTACCAGTATACATAAATCCGAATATAGTAGTTGCTATCATTGCGATAAATGGAACTATGAAAGTTATTAATCTTGGTTTTACATCCTTAGGTTCTCCTAATTCTGATGAAACATCTAACATTGGTTGAGCTTCATCACTACAAAACTTACCTGTTTTTATAGCTCTTTTTTCTGCTTTTAACATAGGTCCATAATCAAGACCTGTTATAACTATCATTCCTACAAATGCTAATGTGAATATACTATATAGATTATATGGAATACTGCTTACATATGCTGACATTGGACTTATATTTATAAGCCCTGCTGCTATAAGTCCTTGACTTATCATTCCTATTTGAAAAGCTATCCAGTCGGATATAAAAAGAGATGCTGATGGAGCTGCTGTTGAATCTAGTATATATGAAAATTTTTCAGATGATATTCTTTGTTCTTTTGCTATATCTCTAAATACATTTCCATCTATTGCTGCTATTAAGCAATCATTTACACTTATGCACATACCTAATAGCCATGCCCCGATTCCAACTGATCTTCTATTTTTTATTTTATTTCTAGCCCATATAGAAAGTGCCTTGCTTCCTGCCATTTTCCATATGAAAGATATGCCTACACCCATAAACATTGTAAATAATATTAATTTAGCATTTCCTGGGTCACAAAGTTGCTCAATTATCGTTTCTAATGAAAAAGATACTGCTTTAAATATATTTCCTTTTGAAATTATAACTCCGGCTGTAAAAACTCCAGCAAATAAAGATGGTATAACCATCTTTGTTTTAAAACACATAAATATTGCAATTAAAGCTGGAAGTAATGCCCATATTCCGTAGTTGACTTCCATACAAACGCCCCCTAATATTTTTTTAGCTATCTTTAGTGTTTTAAAATTTCTATCTATTGTTAATTTTTGGGGCTAACTTTTAACGGGATACATTATTTCTTCTTTATAACCAACTACTACTTTCATATATCCATTTAACAGTTTATTAACTTCTTCATTTGAAGTGTCTATGTATAAAGGCTTGAAGTTTAAATTTTGCAATTTGTAAGCTGTTGATACAACTGTTATATTTTCTTTTCCTATAGCTTTAATAACTTTATCGCTTATTTGTTGATTTCCCCTTCCTAGTAAGTATCCTTGTCCACCTGTTGGGGTTATTATTAGCTTTGCTTTATTGTTATTTATAGCTTTTAGTATGTCACTTTCATTTGCATCATTTTTTATTATTTTTTTATTTTTAAAAATGTCTACTCCTAAAAGTGTGTTATTTAGATTTAAGGTATCCATTATAGCTCTAGTTGTAGTTCCTGGTCCTATTATATAAACTGTATCATCTTTCATGTTATCTAGTATATACAATCCTATAGCCTTTTGTGAGGCTTCTTCACTTAGTGGTGTTGGTGCTTTTTTGTTTTGCATAAAATTTTTTTCTCTAGGAACTTTTAGATATCCATATAAAGCAGTGTTTACTCTGCCACTTCTATACATATTTTCATCCAAATCAAGTACTTCTTGCTCTACGGTTGATTTGACCTCATTATTTATGTATCTAAGTGCCAAAGTCCCCCCTGCTTTTGGATTTATTGCATATACTGGTGAGTGGATTTTTACTCCTGCTGGAATTCCTAGGGTAACTACTTTGTCTTCTACAGCAGTGTAGATGTCTCTTGCTGTTCCATCTCCTCCAACAAATATTAGAAGTTTAACTTCTTCTTTTATTATATCCCTGGCAATGTTTATTGTGTCTGTGCTACTAGTTTTTTTTTTGTTTTTTGATTTTATAATTTCTACGTTAAATCCTAGTTTTTTTGCTTCGTTTTCACCCATGTTTCCTTGACCTGTTATTATTTTTATATTGTTTTTTATGCTTTCTAGTTGTTGAAGTGCATTTATTGCTTTTGTTGAGGCTTTTGGTTTTGATCCTAGTTCTAGTGCTTTTTCTAATATATATTCTCCATCTGTTCCTTTAAGACCAACAGAGCCTCCCATTCCTGCTATTGGGTTTATTATAAGACCAACCTTAATCAACTATCTCCCCCCTCTTTAGTTTAGTTTATGTTAAAGGAGTTGTACCATCGTCAGGTCGCTCGGGGTAAAGAGGTAAGTTTCGCTCCCAAAGCTGAAGTGATGCTTTGAAATGTCGCTGAAACTTACCTCATTCCCCCTTCGCTGTCTCTGGTTTGACAACTCCTTTAATGGTGTGGTGGTTATTTTATTTTTGAGCTTTCTTTTGGTAAGCTCTCCATGTTATTGCCCATTTGTCACTATCATCTAGTTCTGATTCGTCTACTTTGTGTATGCTACTTTTGTATGGTGCGTTTATTGCTATTGATGGGTCTTTGTAGGCTTCGTCTATTACGTGTGTTAGTGTAGCAATGTATTCGTCTAGGTCTTCTTTAGATGGTGTTTCTGTTGGCTCTAGTGTGAATGGCTCTGGTATGTAGTATGGGTGGTGACTAGTCCAGTAGTGCATTCCAAAGTCCATCATCCTTCTTTGTATGTCTCCTGTTCCTACTCCTGTTTCGTCTTTTAGTGTTTCTAGAGTATATCTTGCTTGTTCTATTCTTTGTTTTCCTTTTATGTATGGTGCGTCTATTGATTGGTGTTCCATTAGTTTTTTGAACATGTAGTTGTTGTTTAATACTGCTATTTTTGCTACTTCATATAGTCCTTCTGCTCCTAGGCTTCTCATCCATGCGTAAGCTTTTAATACTACTTGTGGAACTCCTGTAAACATTCTTACTTTTCCTATGCTGTTTTCTAGGTCGTAGTTTAAGAAGTATTTATTTTCTTCTTTGTCAAAGTCTACTAATGGTGCTGGTAGGAATGGAACTATTTTTTCAACTACTCCTACTGCTCCACATGCTGGTCCTCCACATCCATGTGGTGCTGAGAATGTTTTGTGTATGTTAAAGAAGCACATGTCAAATCCTGCTTCTTTTGCTCTTGTTACTCCTAGTAATCCATTTGCGTTTGCTTGGTCGTAGCAACATAATCCTCCAACACTGTGTACTAGGTCTGTGAATTCTTTTACTTTTGGGTTGAATACTCCTGTGTCTTCTGGGTTTGCAACTATAAATGCTGCTGTTCTTTCAGATACTGCACTTTTGAAAGCTTCGTAGTCTGGGTATCCATTTTCATCTGGGAATATTTTTATTATTTTATATCCTTTTAATGCTGGTGCTGCTGCATCTGATGGATGTGAGTATATTGTAGTTATTATTTCATCTTTAATGTCAGAGTCTTGATTTTTATCATGATATGCTCTTACTAAAGATGCCATAGCCATTATTGCTTGACTTCCTCCACTTGGTTGGAATGAGAATCTATCCATTCCAGATACTTCTTTCATATATTCTTCTGTTTTATTCATTATTTCTAGTATACCTTGAGTAGTGCTTTCATCTTGATGTGGATGAAGTTCACTCATTTGAGGTAGTCTAGCTAATTTTTCATTTATTTTTGGACTGTACTTAACTGTACAAGTTCCTTGCCCTATTTCTATGTTTAAATCAGCTCCTAGTGTTTGTTGAGATAATCTTAGGTAATGTCTTAATACTCTGTGCTGAGCTATTTCTGGAAGGTTTAAAGTCTTTCTTTGCATAAAATCTGGTAATATACTAACTCCATCACCTACTACACTTTCAACTTCTTCATTTGCACTAGGTGGTATTACGCCTCTTTCTCCAGTTTGTGATAATTCAAATATTATTGGCTCATCCCATTTTGCTTGGTGGAAGTTTCTAACTTTATAATTTCTATCTATTCTTTTCAAATTTCATCATCCTTTCTTTAAATTAGTTTAGTATTTCTTTTAATTCTTCTACTAAAGTATCTATCATTTCTTGAGTGTGGATTTCTGTTACACAGTAAAGTGCACATTGACCTAACTCTTGGTAATCTTGACTTAAATCTTTTCCTGCAAATATTCCTTTTTCAAGTAAAGCTTTGTTTATTTCTTTTACAGTTTTGTTTGTAGAATTAAAATCTAATATAAACTCTCTAAAAAATGGTGATTTAAATTTTAAATTAACTCCATTAATTTCACTTAATTTCTTAGCTGCATATTGGCTATTTTGCATTATAGCTTGCCCTACTTCATACATTCCATTAGGTCCCATTAATGATAAATAAACTCCTGCTGTTATTCCAAGTAATGCAGATTGCGTTCCAACAAACTCTTTTCCATCTTCTCTTAGATTCCCAAAAGATGTTCTATCATAAGCTACATCTCCAAATCCATATTCACCATCTACATCTGTTGGTGCTATACCAAACAATCTAGATGGATATTCCATAACAAATTTTTCTTCATCTCTAGTAGATATAAACCCTGATTGTCCTCCACCAAAGTTCATGTGATTTCCTAGAGTTTGAACATCTCCAACTACTATATCAGCTCCATAATGACTTGGTGGAGCTATTACACCTAGTGATATTGGATCTACTCCTACTATACTTATAGCTCCATTTTCATGAGCTATTTTTGATATTTCCTCACCTTGAGTTTCTATAAATCCAAGTGCTGATGGATTTTCTATGTAAACTGCGCATACATTTTCATTCATCTTAGCTTTTAAATCTTCTAAATCTAATAGTCCCGTTTCTTCATTGTAGTTTACAAAAGTAAAACTTACATTTGGATGGCAGTAGTTTTTCATTACTAAAAATCGTTCCATATGTATAGTCTTTGGAACTAAAGCTTCTTTTCTACCATTTATTCTAGATGCCATTCTTACAGCAGTTGAAGCCGCTTGTGCCAAATCAAATGTCGGAACACTTACAACGTCCATATCAACAAGTTCAGCTACTAAACTTTCATATTCAAATAAAGTCTGAAATCTTCCATGATCATTATATGGCTCTCCACCATAAGCTGTTAAAAACTCAGCTCTCGTGTTTACTTCGTCACATACTGCTGGCACGTAATGTTGATAACAACCATAACCTAGAAAGTTTAAATTATCTTCGCATGTAATATTTTTTTTAAGTAATTTTTCTATATGAGTTTTTAGTTCATATTCAGAGTGCATAGCTTTAGGTAAGTTCATACTTCTATTTAATCTAATTTCCTCAGGTACCTCTTTATGTAAATCATCTAGTGAATTTAATCCTATTTCTTGTAACATTTCATCTTGTACTTCTTTAACTGAATTTGGAATATATGGATGTGAATTTAATCCTTTTATAGACATTATTTTTCCCCCTTTATAATAATAATTAATTTAAGCTATTCCCCCGCCGTCTACAACTACTGCTGTTCCTGTTACCCAAGTTGATAAATCACTTGATAAAAATAACACTGCATTTGCAATATCTTCAGGTACTCCTATTCTCTCTATTGGTCTGCCTACTGCTGAATCCTTGAAAAATTCATCTTTAGCAAATCCCAATTGTCTACCTTCTTCTTGTAGCATATTTGTCGCCGTATCCCCTGGGTTTATAGAGTTAACTCTTATATTATCTTTTCCATGGTCTATTGCCATAGCACGAGTTAAGTTAACAATACCACCCTTAACAGCACAATATGCAGCAGCTTTATCTCCACCTTTTAGTCCCCATCCAGAACCAGTGTTTATTATGCTACCTCCACCATTTTTTCTCATAACAGGTATAGCAAATTTTGATAATAAATATGTACCTTTAAGCCCTACATCAAGAACAAAGTCCCATTCTTTTTCTTCTAACTCTTCTACAGTTTTTCTAACAGTAACTCCTGCATTATTAAATAATATATCTATTCTTTCATAATCTTTTTCTATATTAGATATAACTTCTCTACAATTTTCAAAAGAAGTTACATTACATTTATAAAACTTAGCAACTCTTCCTTCTGCTCTTAACTTTTCTGCCTCAACTTGTCCATTTTCATTCACATCAAGTAACATAACCTTAGCTCCATAAGCTGATAAAAGCTTAGCAGTAGCAAGTCCAATTCCTGAAGCTGCCCCTGATACAACAGCCACCTTATCACTTAAATTTAAAACATCTTTTTTCTCTAGCATATTATTCCTCCTATAAATACATTAAGTAAACTTTTCTTTACCTAATATATATATATTGAAAATGTCCAAGTTTAATTACTAATTTTCTAAAAATTTTAAATATTTTTATATTTTTATTTTCATATAGGTAAAATAATTTCATATATAAAATCCTAATTATATTGCTAAATTGCTCCTTTAAATCAAATTAATATACTATGTTATAATTAAAATAAAAAAAGGGCTGTTTCAACATAGGTAGCTCCTAGCTAAATATGTTGAGACAGCCCTTTTATTTATGCTTATCTTTTTGAATATCTTAATATAACAACTCCATTATCTGTTAAGTATTCCTCTAAATGTAAATCTATTTTTGGATTATTTCCTAAAAACAACGGTCTCCCTTTGCCTAATATAGTAGGAATTATCCCCACTATATACTCATCTATAACATCAGATTTTATGAAATTATCCACAAGACTACCGCCACCGAACAAGAATATATCCTTACCTTCATTTTTTCTTTCTTCCTCTATTACCTTTACTATATCCCCATTTATAAAATGTACATTATCATAATTCTCTAATTTCTCAGAGGTTGCCACATATACTTTCTTATTCTCATAATCCTTATGAAAATTTTGGTCATAACATTTTTTACCCATAACAACCACATCTACATTTTCTAAAAATTCACCAAAGTCCCATTTTTTATCAGTATTTAATGTATCATCACCATCTCCAACAATCCAATCAAAACTTCCATCTTCTGAAGCTATATATCCATCAATACTTATTGCTAAGTTTAATATTATTTTTCTATCCATTTAAAGTACCTCACTTCACTGTAATTAATCTTCTTTTCTTTTTTTTAACATAAATTGAATAACTGCAACCAATATAAGAACTATTACAAATCCAATTGCAAAGTAATTGGCATTAGCACTATCTATTATCGTTTTTTTACATATAAAATATCCTATAAATAATAAGCAATAAATTGCTTCAAATGTTTTCATCCTTTATTCCTCCTAGCATTTTCTCAGTAAAATAAATAATACCTAGTTTCCATAAATGCTTAATGAACTTATAGGCATAACTATATATCAATTGTAACAAATTTTTCAGTAAATATCCTAACTAAAAAATTTGTTACAATTGATATGTAAATTATATAGTAATATACATACCTTTACTCTTGAAATTTTGGAGCCTTGAAGATAAGTTTATAAAAATACACAAAAATGCTTAACATCATAACAGTACTTACAACTCCAGAAATATTTTTGATAGGTTCAAAGTATTTGGATAATATAAAAGTTATCCCATAAATAAGCTCCGTAATACCTATTGTTAAATTTATTTTAAAATTAAACTTTAAATACCCCTCTTTGTCTTTAATTTTTTCAATCTTGACCATGTTGTTTTTAACTAGATTTATATCCTTACTTTGTTTTAATTTAAACGCTACATTTATATAATTTATTCCAAAAACAACAAATAACACTCCAATACCTAAGTCAAACATAATTTCGTCTCCTTTAAAGTTCTATAAATTAAATATATCATATTACATAAATTAAATTTAAAATAAGGACTAAGATGCTTAAATTATGGACTAACCTATAAAACTGTACATCAGCTTGTTTTAAGTATTTAAATATATGTTAAATCACGATATGGTTAAATTTGACACTTATACTATCTTGTATTACAATATAGAGTATCTTGTAATACAAGACATATAAAAGGAGGGATTTAAAATTATTCCATCACAAATGCTTAAAGGTATGTTAGAAGGATGTATCTTAGAGATTATTAATAAACAAGAAACATATGCATATGAAATATCAGAAAAACTAGGAAAATATGGATTTGGTGAAATCTCAGAAGGAACAATATATCCTATCATATTGAGGCTCCAAAAAAATGAAATGATAAAAGCTACTTTAAGAGATTCAAACAGTGGCCCCAAAAGAAAATATTACTCACTTACTTCTAATGGCATAAATGCATTAATGCAATTTAAAAATAATTGGAAAGAATTAAATACTGCAGTAAATAAATTATTGGAAGGGGACAATAAAGATGAAAAAACAATGTAGAGAATTATTGAAAAAAAATAACAAAAGTGAAAAAGAGATTCATAAAAATAATGATACAATATATACAGATATGATAGTATACCTTCGAGGTTCAGATATGACTTCATACAACCAAGAATTAGTTCGTGAAGACTTAATTCAAATGATTCTTGACGGTCAAGATAGAGGGGAAAATATCGAAAAAGTTATAGGAAAAAATTACAAAGAGATTTGTGATGAAATCATAGAAACTATGCCTAAGAAAACAAAGCTTCAAAAAATAGTTAGCTCTTTAGAATTATCACTTTCAATTATATGGATATTAGGAGCTATTTCTATAGCCAAAACAATAATAATAAATTTTGTATCTAAAAATAAAAATTGGGATTTTGTTCTTTCTATAGGCGATATTATCAATATGATTATTATAATATTTATAGCTAATCTATTAGTCGAATATACTTGCAAAACAGCTCTTAATAATACTAATAAAAATAAAATACTATCATTTTTAAAAACATGGCTTGGATGTATGGCTGTTTTACTCACTATGATTATGAGTTCATACTATTTAAACACTACTATAATAAATCTCTCTCTACTACTAGTAAGTATTATTATAGGTATAGTATTTATTTTAGCCAAGATAATATCTAGATATGTAGCTTAGAAAATAAATATAAAACAAAAAATGCTACTCAAAGTTAGCTCGGATGAATATATAAGTTGTACTTATATATTCATCCGAGCACCCCCCTCTTAAAACACGAGGTAGGGTATTTAAAAATTATTTATATACAATGTTTTAAATCATGACCCTTAAATCCATCATTTAAATGTAGATGTTCCATGCTCTTAGCACTAACAATATCCACACCAGTTCCTAAAACATCTTTGATAATAACATCCCCAACATTAACAGGAGCAGTAATAACAACTCCATCTAAAAGCTTCATAATATCAAACATAAGCTCCTTAGGAACAGAATCATTAGTTTTTACAGGAAGTAAATTCAAATAAGATCCACTAAGCTTAACAGTAGTAGTTATAACCCTTCTAGGATTAGTAACCTCATCTACCCCATACTTAGCTCCTCTCTTACACGTATTACCTTCAACTATATACTCACCATCAACCTTACTAACAACTAAAGCACATCCCATTGGACAAACAGTACAAGTAATATTTTTCATAACTACGCCTCCTCAACACTAACACTTATATTTCCATCAATATCTTTAAAAAGTTCCTTACCAATTTTCACATTCTCCATCTCAGAAGGTATCATATGAAGTCTCTTTTTCTCTAAAATAACTTTATCACCACTTCTAACAACCAACTTCTTATTCTTATAAATTTGTCTTACTCTCATAAACAAGTTAACATCTTCTTTACAATCTACATCCACACTTTGAGGCACAATATATATAATACCCTCACCTGCTGATGTACTTACTTCATCATTTTTACTTAATTTATTTAAAGAATACAATGCAGCATTTTTTCCTGCTATCTTACTTTCCTTAGTAACAAAATCAACTAAATCATGAACATGAACAACATTACCACAAGCAAACACTCCATCTACATTA
Organism: Paraclostridium sp.; assembly: GCF_051657365.1. NCBI lineage: Bacteria > Bacillati > Bacillota > Clostridia > Peptostreptococcales > Peptostreptococcaceae > Paraclostridium > Paraclostridium sp. The sequence continues at coordinate 22,822 of NZ_JBOFKN010000161.1, read as the reverse complement.
GTAGCCATTGAATTATTAACAATAGGTCCACTAGTCTTAAAATCCAAATTAACTCCAGCCTCTACACTTAATTCATTTTCCGGTATAAGCCCTACTGATAAAAGTACAGTATCACAACTAACATACTCCTCTGTTCCTTTTATAGGATTTCTTTTCTCATCTAACTTGCAAAGTGTAACCCCTTTAACTCTTTCTTTTCCATCTATATGAGTTATCCCAGTACTTAGCATTAAAGGTATATCAAAATCATCTAAGCACTGAACTATATTTCTAGTTAAACCACTTGAGTGTGGATTTACTTCAACCACAGCTTTTACCTTAGCGCCCTCTAGTGTCATTCTTCTTGCCATAATAAGTCCTATATCACCTGAACCATATATAACAATTTCTTTTCCTACCATAAATCCTTCCATATTAGAAAGTCTTTGAGCTGCACCTGCATTGTAAACTCCTGCTGGTCTATAACCTGGTATATCTATCGCACCTCTTGTTCTTTCTCTACATCCCATAGCTAAAACTATAGCATCAGCTTGTATATTTATTATTCCTTCTTCACCTAAAGCTTCTATACTCTTATCTTCACTTATATTTAAAACCATAGTATCTAGCATATACTCAATATTTTCTTTTTTAACCATCTCTATAAACTTATGAGCATACTCAGGTCCAGTTAATTCTTCTTTAAATTCATGTAGCCCAAAACCATTGTGTATGCATTGATTAAGTATTCCGCCTAGCTCTCTATCTCTTTCTATTATAAGTACATCTTTTGCACCATTTCTCTTAGCTTCAACTGCTGCACCTAAACCTGCAGGTCCTCCTCCAACAACTACTACATTATATTTCAACTAACTCACCCCTTAATTCTTTTGATTTTCCTACAACTGCATTAGAGTTTTTATAGTCTTTTAACACATCTTCAACATCTATATTAAGTTCTCTTGCTATTATTTCTATAACCTTAGGTCCACAGAACCCGCCTTGACATCTTCCCATACCTGGTCTTACTCTTCTTTTTACTCCATCTACTGTCTTTGCACCACATATAGAATTTATAGCATCTACAATCTCACCTTCTGTTACACTTTCACATCTACAAATTATCTTTTTGTATCTGTCATCTTTTTTAGTTATTTCAGCTTTTTCTTCTTTAGTCATTTTTATAAATGGCTTAGTTTTCTTTCTTATAGGATTAAAGTTTATTTTTTCTTCTAAATTCAATCCTTCTTCTTTAAGTATATTTAAAACATGCTTTGCAACTGCTGGTGCTGAAGCTAATCCAGGGGATTCGATACCACCAACATTTATAAAGTTTTTACATTTCTTTGAAGCAAATATCATAAAATCTCCTGTATTTGGAGTTGCTCTAAGTCCTGCAAAGCTTGTTATTGTTTTTCTAAAGTCAATATTTTCTATACTTTTTCTAGAATCATTAATTATCTCCTTTATTCCTTCTCTTGAAGTTGATATATCTCCTTTATCATCAACTACTACAGCATTTGGTCCAATTAATAAATTCCCATGTACAGTTTGTGTAACTAAGACACCTTTTCCTTTTTCAGTTGGACATTGGAATAAAACATGATTTGCAATTTTTCCTTCACTTTTATCTAATATTTTATATTCACCTTTTCTAGGTATTATAAAGTACTCATCTCCACCTATCATGTTATTTATTTTATCAGCATAAACACCTGCTGCATTTATAACGTATTTAGCTTTTATATCTTCTTTATTATTTAGCTTTATATCAAAGTAATCATCTATCTTTTCTATATCAACTACTTCTGATTCTAATTTTAAATCTACTCCGTTTATCATAGCATTTTCCATAAGTGCTATATTTAAATTAAATGGACAAACAATTCCTGCACTCTCGCAAAGAAGTGCTCCTACTATATTTTTATTCACATTAGGTTCAATTGCCATTACTTCTTCACTATTTAATATTTTTAATCCTGTTGCATTATTTTCAAGTCCTCTATCATATAAATCTTTTACATGATTCATTTCTTCATCACTAAATGCTAAAACCAAAGATCCTATTTGTTTAAATTCTACATCTAAATCCTTACATAAATCTTTATATAATCTATTTCCTTCTACATTCAATTTAGCTTTTAAACTTCCAACATGTGCATCATATCCACCATGTACTATAGCACTATTTGCCTTAGTAGTTCCTTGGCACACTTCAATGCCTTTTTCTATTACTACAACATTTAAATTATATTTTGATAATTCTCTCGCTATAGAACTACCACTTATACCTGCACCTATTATTGCTATATCATACATAATATTGCCTCCCTTGAAAAAAAAATAGAGAGCCCCCTATACAGTGTATAGAAGGCTCTCTCATCTCTTAGCCATAATGTTTAATTTTTAAAAATCGTTTTCCTAATTTGTGTCTTTATTATATCACATCAACTTCTATTTGTCACTACTTTTTGCTAATTCTAATTCTCTTTCAAATTCTTCATCTTCCTTAGCCCATAAAAGAGATCTATTTACTGCTCTTTTCCATCCCTTGTATAATACATTTCTTTTTTGTTCACTCATATCTGGTTCAAATTCTCTCGCCATTATTACAGATTTCTTTATATCTTCTTTATCTTCATAAAAACCTACAGCAAGTCCTGCAAGATATGCCGCACCTAGTGCAGTAGTTTCAAGTACCTTAGGTCTATTTATATTAACATCTAATATATCTGATTGGAACTGCATTAAGAAGTTATTTGCACTAGCTCCTCCATCTACCTTAAGATTTTTCAAATTAAGACCAGAATCTTCTTGCATAGCATTTAATACATCTTTAACTTGATATGCTACAGACTCAAGAGTAGCACGAACTAAGTGAGCTCTATTTGCCCCACGAGTAAGTCCCATAACACACCCTCTAGCATACATATCCCAGTAAGGTGCCCCAAGTCCTGCAAAAGCTGGAACTACATACACTCCATTAGTATCTTCTACACTTTGAGAATAGAATTCACTTTGTTTTGCATCATATAATATTCTAAGTTCATCTCTTAGCCACTGTATAGCTGCACCACCTATGAATATACTTCCTTCAAGTGCATACTCAACTTTTCCATCAACTCCCCAAGCTATAGTTGTTAATAATCCATTTTTAGATTCAACCATTTTTTCGCCTGTATTCATAAGCATGAAACATCCTGTTCCATAAGTATTTTTAGCACAACCTTCTTCAAAACAAGTTTGACCAAATAAAGCTGCTTGCTGGTCTCCTGCACATCCTGCTATTGGAATTTGAGCTCCTGATAACATACCTTCATCAGTATATCCATATATATAACTAGATGGGCGTACATCTGGTAACATGCTCTTTGGTATATCTAACATTTCTAATATTTCATCATCCCACTTTAAATCTTTTATATTATATAACATTGTTCTTGCTGCATTTGAGTAATCAGTTACATGAACCTTACCACGAGTTAAATTCCATATTAACCAAGTATCAACTGTTCCAAATAACAAATCTCCATTTTCTGCTCTTTCCCTAGCTCCCTCAACGTTATCTAGTATCCACTTTATTTTAGTTCCTGAAAAATAAGCATCTAATATTAATCCTGTTTTTTCTTTTATTGTATCTTTATAACCTTTTTCTTCTAATTCATCACATATTTGAGATGTTCTTCTACACTGCCAAACAATTGCATTATATACTGGTTTACCTGTATGTTTATCCCAAACTATAGTTGTTTCTCTTTGATTTGTTATACCAATACCACATACTTGTTCAGGTTTTATACCATTAGTTTCTAAGACTTCTCTCATTACACCACTTTGACTTCCCCATATTTCCATAGGATTATGCTCTACCCAACCTGGCTTTGGATAAAATTGAGTGAATTCTTTTTGCGATGTTGCCACTAAATTTCCCTCTTTATCAAATAATATAGCTCTTGAGCTTGTAGTTCCTTGATCTAATGCCATCATGTATTTTTTCATTGTATGCCTCCAGTAATTATTTATTTTAAACATTTGTTTGAATGTAACTTTTTACTTCATATATTTTTTAATTCCTTTGTCAAACACAAACCCTGCAAGAATAGCTCCTATTATAGGTCCAACTATCGGTACCCAAAAATACATATCAGGTCCTAGGGCACCACTTCCCCATCCTGCTAAAGCAGTAAATAACTTAGGTCCAAAATCTCTTGCTGGATTCATTGCAAATCCTGTTAGTACTCCAAAACTAGCGCCTATTATAGCTATCGTTATACCTATAAAAACTGGTGCTAAGTTTGACATAGGTTTATTTGAATTTTTCTCATCTCCTACTGCTAATATTACAATGACTAATAACATAGTTATTACTGTTTCTACAAGTAATGCATCAAATGAATTTAATGCTGCATTTGGATAAGTAGAAAATATTGAAGCTGTTGAAAGTCCATTTGCACCTGATCTTACTATATTATTAGCACCTTCAAAAGATACAAATAACTTATTAAATAATAGATAAACCGTTGCTGCTCCTGCGAAACATCCTAATATTTGAGATACGATGTATGGCAACACTTTATTTTTTGGAAAATCTCTATGAACCATTAAAGCAATAGTCACAGCTGGATTTATATGAGTTCCTGATACTGCTCCAGTTACATATATAGCTATCGTAACTGCTAACCCCCATATTATACCTATCTCCCACTGTGAAACACTTGCACCACTTAATACCATAGATGCGACAGCCCCACAACCTATAAATATAAGTATCCATGATCCAATAAACTCAGATATGCACTCTCCTAATAATGTTTTCTTCAACTCAAATACCTCCTCATGTAATTAGTCAATTTGGCAAAAAAACAGAGAGCTCCTATATTTTTTTATAGGGGGCTCTCTCATCTCCAGCCAATATTAATTTAATTAAATGCTATCACGAAAACATTTTCCCGTCAATACAATACTTCGTTAGATATTTAATAAACTAAAAGCTTGTAACAATTGAAAAATGCGCTTTCCTAACTTACCATATATTAACATCTGTAGTAGAAATTGCCATAGCCCCCGCTGATAACCCAGCTATTATTTCTTCTTTTTTATCAATAAGTCCACCACATATTATAGGTATATTTGGGTATGTTTTATTCATCTGTTTAATTACTTTTTGAATTACACCAGGCATGATTTCGATAGCGTCAGGTTTTACCCTTCTTAAACTTTCAATCGCATTTTCAAGAGACATAGAATCTATAAAGAAAAACCTTTGCACGACCTTTAAATCCAGCTCTATAGCTCTTTTAACTATATTTGTTTTAGTAGTTATTATTCCATCTAAATTCAATTCTTTTTTCATATAATCCACAGCTATAGGACTTGAAGAAAGACCTGTTATCATATCTATATGAACAAATACTGTTTTATTATGTTGATGTAGAAAATCTATCTTTTTCTTTAAATTAAGAATATCTTCATTTAGTAAAAACACAACATCTCCATCTGAATTTGAAGCATCTTCCAGATGTTCATCACTTTTTATAGCACAAATTATAGGATTTAATTCTAATAAGTCTTTCATATGTTCCTCCACACTTTGCTTTTTTTACTTATTATATCACTTTTTTTTACTATTTAATTGTTATATTTTTACCATATACTATAAATAAATCCATTTATTAATAGTATATTTTCATCGTTAATTTTTTACCATTAATTCAACATAAAAAAAGACGCCCTTTAACAGGCATCTTTTATATAAACTCTATAAAGATATTACCATATTCATAAGTTTATTATTTCTTTGTATAAACTCATCTAACTCTTTTGCATCTAATTCTTTATTAGCAAGTAATGCAACATCAACAATTTGATTACAAATTAAAGCAATATCATCTTTTTTACTTTCATCATCTTTTAAAGTCACAAGCTTCTTAATTATAGGACTATTATCATTTATAACTAAAGTCTTTTCTTCATCAAAACTCATGCCAAGATCCATTCCAGCAAACTGAGACTTCATCTCCGCCATTCTTCTTGATTGTTCTGATACTAATATAATTGCTGTAGTATCTTCACTTTTTAAACTCTCAACAGAGTAAGTTTTAATCTTATCTCCTACAATATCTTTAAATAAATTTTCTAAAGCAGTCTTTTCTTCTGTATTCTCCTCAGACTTACTATCTTTTAAAACATCAGATAAATCTGCATCTATTCTATTAAACGTAACACCTTGATTTTTAAACTCAATAAATGATATAAAATGATTATCTATACTAGAATTTAAAATAACAGCATCTAATGAATAATCTTTAAATAATTTTACATACTGAGATTGTTGTTCTTCATCACTTACATAAAATACTTTATTTTCATGTTTTTCCTTGCAGTTTTCAAGATATTCATTTAAAGTTAAATACTCATTATTTATTGTTTTAAATAAAATTATATCCTTTATCTTGTCATAGAAACTTTCGTCTTTTAAACATCCAAATTTAATAAATACTTGTATGTCATCCCAGAATTTTTCATAATTTTCTTTTTCATTTTTATATAAAGCTTTTAACTTATCAGCAACTTTCTTAACTATGTGCTTAGAAATTTTACTTACATCTTTATCATTTTGTAAGAAACTTCTTGAAACATTTAGTGGTAAATCAGGGCAGTCTATTACACCTTTAAGTAATAATAAAAACTCAGGTATAACTTCTTTTATATTATCTGCCACAAAAACTTGGTTATTATATAATTTAACCTTACCTTCTATTAACTCAAACTCATTTTTTAATTTAGGGAAGTATAATATTCCTTTTAAATTAAATGGATAATCCACATTTAAATGTATCCAAAATAGTGGTTCATCAAATGTTTTAAACACTTTTTTGTAAAACTCTTTATACTCTTCATCAGTACAATCCTTTGGTGATTTTAACCAAAGTGGATAAGTATCATTTAAAGGTTTTTTGTCTTCTTCAGTTTCTTCTTTTCCATCTACATTTAAATATATATTCACTGGTAAGAATGAACAATATTTATCTATTATATTTCTTACAGTATACTCTTCTAAGAACTCTTTACTATCATCATCTAAAAATAAAGTTATTGTTGTTCCTCTTACTTTTTTTGTATCACTTAAACCTATTTCGTACTCGGTTTGTCCTTCACTTATCCATCTTACAGCTTCAGCATTTTCCTTATATGATAAAGTATCTATTTGAACCTTTGTAGATACCATAAATGCTGAATAAAAACCAAGTCCAAAATGACCTATTATATCACTTTCTTCACTCATTTTATCTTTATACTTATTTACAAAATCTTCAGCTCCAGAAAAAGCTACTTGATTAATATATTTTTGAACCTCTTCCTCAGTCATACCTATCCCGTTATCTTCAAAGATAAGTGATGAATTTTCTTTATCTATAGTTACATTAATTTTATAGTCTTGTTCTTTATTGTCAGTCACTTCACCTAGAGAAATTAACTTTTTATATTTGTTTATAGCGTCACACCCATTACTTATAAGCTCTCTTACAAATATATCTTTATCTGAGTATAACCATTTCTTTATTATTGGAAATATATTTTCCGTATGTATTGATATGTTACCTTTTTTATTTTCCATTTTATCTCCTCCTAAACTTATCTATTAAAATAATTCGGGATAAAATCTTTCCCCATACCTATTATTTTAGCACGTTTGTTAGCACTGTCAAGTTTAGAGTGCTAATTTTTTTATTTTTTTATTAATCAACTAAAAAAGACAGGTATAAGAACCTGTCTTTTTTTATATTTTATTATTAAAATTCATTCATATTAAAATAGTTTGTTTCATCTTCATTAAAGTTTATAGATTTTTTAAACCCGTTATTACTTTTTAAATTAAAGTTTCCAATCAATGATTTTAACATCTGTGCTTGTCCACTTAATTCTTCACTACTAGCCGCACTTTCCTCTGAAGTTGCAGAGTTAGTTTGAACTACCTCTGAAATTTGTTCTACTCCTAAAGAAACTTGATTGATAGCACTTGCTTGTTCTTCAGATGCTTTAGCTATATCATTAACTACTACAGTAGTTCTATTAGTTGTATTAATTATCTTTTGAAGAGACTGTGCTGTACTATCTACAATACCAGTTCCCTTTTCAACAGCTCCTATTGAGTTTTCAATAAGTGTAGCTGTATTTTTAGCAGCCTCTGCCGATTTAGCAGCAAGGTTTCTTACCTCATCTGCGACAACTGCAAATCCCTTACCTGCTTCACCTGCACGAGCAGCTTCAACAGCAGCATTTAAAGCTAATATGTTAGTTTGGAATGCTATATCATCTATTGTTTTTATAATTCTTCCTATTTCACTAGAAGTAAATGAAATTTCTTCCATAGCAGTAACCATTTGTTTCATCTGTTCATTACCTTCTTTAACTTGAGTAGCTGAGTTTGCTGTTAAAGAATTTGCTGTTCTAGCATTTTCTGCAGTATCTTTTATTTTATTAGATATATCTATAATAGTTGCAGATAACTCTTGTATTGCACTTGCTTGTTCAGTTGCACCTTGCGATAACATTTGTGATCCACCTGCAACTTGATCTGATGCTGCTCCAACTTCTTCAGCAGCTACATTTATTTGAGCCATTGTTTCACTTAAATCGTTAGTTATACTCATAACTGATGTCTCTATTGCTTTGAATACTCCTACATATTCAACTTCTGGTTCAACATTAAAGTTACCACCTGCAACCTCGCTTAATACACGAACTGTATCATTTATTATTTCTTTAGTATTATTACTCATTTTACGCATACTAGCCGCTAGAGTTCCTAATTCATCTTTTGATTCATATTCTATATCAATATTAAAATCACCTTCTGCCATCTTATCTGCAGCTGCTTCAATTTCTTCAATTGGATCTTTTAAACTCTTTGTAATATATAAGCATATAACTATTCCTGCGATAATAGTAAATGTACTAATTACTACAGAACCTATAGTTGCACTGTCTGATGCTTTTATTATATCTTTATTAAATTGATTACCAAATTCTTCAGATTTATCATTAACAGCGATTGAGTCTTCTACACATTTTTCATATGCATCGTAATATGGAGTAGCCTTTACTGTCATATCTTTTGCACCTTTATAATTTCCTTGTTGCATTACTACATAAACTTGCTCATATTGTTGTTTTAAATTTGCAATTGAACTTTCAAGATTATTTATTAAGTCTGCATTTCCAGAAAATGAATTATGAATTGTTTTAAGTCTCTTATCGATACTATCAAAATCTTTCATAATTGTAGTTCTGTATTCCTGTGGGTTTTCTCTAAGTATTGAATTTGTAATATTTCTTCCAATAGAAACTAAATCTCTACGAACACCCATAGATTCAGTTGTTGTTTCATACGGACCTGTAAATAACTCAGCACTTAATTTTTCTGATTCCCTTAATTTAGATATTGTATAAATGCTTGTAAATCCCATAAGTATTAATAATATCATAAAAGATATAATTAACTTTCTACCTATTTTTAAATTTTTCATACGTATTCCTTTCTTTAACCTAATTATTTTTTTAATTAACAAATACTTCAATATTATAGTTAACATTAAAATCAATTTATCTTTTCCATTTTAATGTTATTATTTGTCGTAAATTGTAACTTATCTGTTGTTTTTATACGTACAAATTCCAAATTACTTTAGATGTATATTTAGAAAATTTTGTGATAAAGTTTTATCATAACAAAAAACAGTAATAATTTTTTAAATTATTACTGTTTTTTGTTTATAATCTATTTTATTTTATATTATTTCTAACTATTATATAAATAGTTAAAATAGCTCTACTTTTAATATAATTTTACAAACTCTTCAAGTAATGCACTAGCATTTTTAGCTGCTATTGGTAAAAACTCCTCATATGATAAATCTGCTGAACCATCTGCTTTATCAGATATAGAACGAATTATAACAAATGGTATCTTATTTAAATAAGCAACTTGAGCCATTGCAGCTCCTTCCATTTCAACAGCTGCTACATCTCCAAAGTTTTTCTTTATCTTATCCGCTACGTCTCCCCCTGCTACAAACTGATCGCCAGAAGCCACACGACCTTGTTTTATATTTATATCTGAAACTTTTTTTGCAGCTTCACAAGCTATATTAATCATATTTTTATCAGCTTCAAAAAATCTAATATCTAATCTTGATATCTCTCCTAATGGATCTCCAAATACTGTTGTATCAAAATCATGTTGAACTGCATCTGTTGAAATAACTATATCTCCTTGATTTAAATTTTTATCCATGGTTCCTGCAACCCCTGAATTAACAAGAGCTGTTACATTAAACTTATCTATTAAAATTTGAGTACAAGTTGCCATATTTACTTTTCCAACACCAGAACGAACTAATACTATATTTTTCTTATCAAGAGTCCCCTTATAAAACTCCATTCCAGCAACATCCACAGTCTCTTCTATATCCATTTTATCTTTTAAAATCTTTACTTCTTCTTCCATTGCTCCAATTACACCTAAAACCTGCCTATCTTTTTCTTCTGCTTTTGTTGTACACCCCACTAACATAGTAACTGATAATACCAATACTGCACACATAGCTAATAATTTCTTCATATTTTGTTATCCATCCTTTTTTGTCAACAAACGAATATTATTCGTATTTTTGTTTTTTTATACGTTATATTATAATTTATACCATATCATTCCAATCATTTCAATAACATTATCATTTTATTTCATTTTTTAGTTCGTGTTTTTCTTTCTTTATTTTCTTTTAAATAGTCTTTCGCTTCTTTAATTGGCAATGTAATCCCCTCTCTTATTTGTTTATTATAGTTTTTCCTTCTATCATAACTTTCACATATAAATTTAGAAATATTATCCATAATTTTTTCCATTTTATTCACATTAATCCCTCCCTATAAAACCTTTAATCTTCCCTGTATAAAATTTATTAATAATTACATATCTGTTACTTGAAGTTCATATAAAACTGATCTACCATAATATTATATTATATTTAAAATTAAAAAGGGGTTGAGGTTTATGTTCACTGGATTTGCTGGTATAAAAGCAGTAGTTGGTATATTTTTCATTGTCTATGGTTTAATCGTTTCAGCTATAGAAAAGTTCAAAGAATTACCCTTTGCATACTCTAAAGATCAAATAAATGGTGTAATAAATGGATTTGTTTGTATTATAGTTGGGGTTGTAGTGTTTTCAAACAGCATTAAACAAGGAATAACTTTAGGATTATTTGCCTTAGCACTATATTATCTTGAAAGAGCTTTAATATCTCAATATCTTAAAAAGAAAAAAGCTAAATAATATTTTTTAATTTATGTATTAAGTAACTGTATTTGGATATAATCTTAGTATAAATTTAATTTCTTTTTTCATAATTTAAATTTTATTTATAATATACTTCTTTTAAATAATTTTATCAATCCACTGAAAAAAGACAGGTATCGGAACCTGTCTTTTTTATTTGTTAATGATTACCTCCATTTATTTGTAAGAAAGTAGTTCCTGCTTTTTTACTTGTCTTAAACTCTGGAGAATCTTTATATCTATCTACATTCTCAGATGTTAATCCAACTACATCTATTTGACCTGTTTCATATAAATTTAAAGCTGCATTGCTATCTTTTACTATCTTGGTATTTACATTCTCTATCTTCACAGTATCTTTAGCCCAATAATTAGTATTTTTACTCATTATATATACGTCTTCAAATTTCCATTCTGTCATAGTAAATGGTCCGTTATAAACCATTGCATCTTTGCTAGTTCCATACTCGCTTCCAAATTTTTCTACTACCTTTTGATTTTGTGGGAAGAATGTTTTAAAGAACATTAAACTATCAAAATAATGAACAGGTCTTACTAAATTCACTTCTAATGTATAATCATCTATTGCCTTTATTCCTAATTCATCTGGATTGCTTTTCTCTCCTAAGTTATACTCTTTAGCTCCAACTATGTCATACATAATAAATGCATACCCTGATGCTGTTTCAGGATTTAAGGTTCTCTTCCAAGAAAATTCAAAGTCTTTTGCTGTTACTTTATCTCCATTTGACCACTTAGCATCTTTTCTTATATTAAAAGTCCATGTCTTTCCATCTTCTGATTTTTGCCAATTTTCTGCCATTCCTGGAATAACTTTACCATCTTTATCAACTCTAGTTAATCCCTCCATTACATTAGTTAAAACTTCAGATGATACAGTATCTCCAGCCTTACTCACATCCAAGGTAGGAATATCTGCCGTAGAACTTAAGTTCAATGACGTTCTTCCTTCCCCAAGTTCAACCCAGTTATATCCAGCTGGTGTTCCATAAGGATATAAAACTCTTCCTTTTACATAATCTTTTTCTAAATACGCGCTAGCAGTTTGGCTCAATGGTATTAAAAATACATCATCTAGCATAATTTTTTCTGCCTTTGCATAGTTTTCCCAGCTTTTAACTTGATCTGTTGAATTTTTACCTTCATTGACCAACTTATCGTACTCTAAGTTTGAATATCCACTTGTTAGTCCATACATTATCCCCGTTTGCATAGTTTCTAAAAATGTTAATGGATCTGAATAATCAGGATTCCAGTTTGAATATGTAAAGTGATAATCACCTTTTTCCTCTGACTCAAATCTTTGTTTCATAGGCTGTTGCTTTATGTTTACAGTTAATCCAGGTAATGAACTTTGAAGCTCTGCTTGTATGAATTCAGCCTGCCTTTTACTATTATCACCCTCACCTGTTAGGAAGTCTAATTCTACAATATCAAATCCTAACTCTTCTTTTGCTTTGTCCCAAGCTTTATTAGCTTCTTCATCATTGTGTTCATATCCCATATTGCCTGCAAACTCTCTATAATCTTTTCCTTGTGAATCAAAAGCTAAGTCTTCTGCAACTAAATAGTTCACAGGTGTAGACCCATTATTTAATATACTCTCACACATAAGTTGCTTGTCTAATGCTAATGCTATTGCAGCTCTTGCATTTTTATTTTCTAAAACTTTAAACGCGTCCCCTTTTACAACTTTTTCCGTAGATTTTACCGAATTATTACTACATCCCACTAAACTAACTATTATCATAGACGAAACAACACTCATTTTTAATAATCGTTTTCTAAATTTCATTATGTATTTGCTCCTTTATTTATTTGTACAAGTATATGAGTTTTTTATCAAACTATGATAATTTTTTAAGTCATATAAAAATAAGGATCTTTAAATAACTTTTATAGTTAATTTAAGATCCTTATTTAATATTCAAAATGAAATTTTTTATTTTATATAAAACTTCGGTAACCAATCTCCATGAGCTTTGATTAAATCATCTACTAAATTTTTAATCTCCCCTATACTAAGCTCTGCTGAAGTATGTGGGTCTAACATAGCCGCATGATATATATAATTTTTATTTCCACTTAAAACAGCTTCAACTGCAAGTTGTTGAACATTTATATTAGTTCTATTAAGAGCTGCTAATTGTATAGGTAAATCCCCTACAAAACATGGTGTTACTCCATTTCTATCAGCTATACAAGTTACTTCTACACAACAATCCTTAGGTAAATTAGTAATAAGATTTGTATTTAAAACATTTCCACCAAAAGTATAAGGAACCCCAGTTTCCATAGCCTCTATTATATAAGAAGCATACTCACCTGTTCTTTTATGCATAAGCTCTTTATTATTAACTAAATCATCTTTACGCTTATTCCACGTTTCAATCTGAGATATACATCTTCTTGGATATTCATCTAATGGAATATTATATCTTTCTATGAGCTCTGGATGTGTACTTTTTATAAAATAAGGTAAATATTCTGCATTATGCTCACTAGATTCTGTCACATAATACCCAAACTGATTCATAATTTCAAACCTTACCATATCATCATGTTTCCCTAAATTTTTAGTTTTTTCCTTTATCTCTGGATATAAATCTTTACCATCTTTATTTATCTCAAGTAGCCATCCCATATGATTTATACCTGCAATTTTGTAATTTACATTCTCCGTTGACATATCAACTTTTGATAAAAGATCAGATGCACAAGTTTGAACCGAATGGCAAAGCCCTACCGTCTTTACTTTAGTAGCTTTTAACATAGCTAAAGTTAACATAGACATGGGATTAGTGTAATTTAAAAACCATGCATTAGGGCAAACTTCTTCTATATCCTTAGCAAAGTCAAGCATAACAGGAATAGTCCTAAGAGCTCTAAAAATACCACCTATTCCTAAAGTATCCCCTATAGTTTGTCTAAGCCCATATTTTTTAGGAACTTCAAAATCTGTTATAGTACAAGGATCATAACCTCCTACTTGAATTGCATTAACTATATATTTACTACCTCTTAATGCATCTTTTCTATTAGCATATTTTATAATTTTTGCTCTAGATCCATTACAAGTTTTATTTATAGTACTCAACATATTGTAAGATTCATCTAGTCTATCTTCGTCTATATCGTATAGAGCAATTTCAAAATTATGTAAAGCTGGTGTTAACATGCAATCCCCTAAAACATTCTTTGCAAATACAGTACTACCTGCACCTAAAAAAGTAATCTTGCCCATAAACCCACTCCTATTTTTTAGTATTTTATTCTAATTTATATTTATGATTATGAAGTTTTTTTATGTATAGCTTTATAAATTTCAATCCAATGTTAAAAAACTAAAAAAGGGTAGATATATAATTTTTAGCAACATTGAAAACATTTCTCAAACTTCAGTCGCCAAACTTATATATCTACCCTTCTCCTTATTCAAAATTCAAATAATTTAATAATAAATTATTTTGCTATTTCAATTTGTTTTAAATTACCTAATAACTCATTGTGTAACCTTAATAAAGTATCTATATCTTCTTCTTTCATATTCTCAAGCGCAGAAGTCATAGCTCTATAAGAATACGCTTTTTCTTGAGATCTCTTAGATATTTCAATCCCTGCATCAGTTAACTTTAACTTAACAGCTCTTCTGTCTGTATCTGAAATTTCTCGTTCAACTAATTTTAACCCTACTAACTTTTCTATAATTAAACTTAAAGAACTAATTGAAAGCTGTATAGATAACTTCTCTGATAATTTCTTCAAAGTTATGCCCTTATTCATTCTTAATGTATTTATTATCGATAATTGTTGAAATGTTATCCCTAACTCTTCTGCATTTCTCTTTGTAAACTCAGTCGCAAGCTTTGATACTGAGAAAAAGGAATGTAATACTTCTATAGATTTTTTTATCCTTGTATCCTTGTAATCCATCTGTCTCTCCTTGAAATTCTTTTTATATTAAAACGTTTCGTTATTTAGATTATTTAATATTAAATTAATTTTATCACTCTTTAAAACTTTGTTCAATGCATCCTAAAAAAACAAAAATCTTTTGATTATTCTATATTGTCTTTTTACTAACTAAAATACATTTCCTGGGAAATTTTTCTACACTTCTACCCTAACTGACATTCTTTTTTTAATTTTTTTTACATAAATTAGTGTAAAAAAAATGCCTCAGAGCAGATAGCGAAGGATAAATATATAAGTTTTTTAAAATTATATATTTATCCGAAGCAACCTACTACTGACGCATTTACTTATTTTAGTGAGACATACCTATTACAGCTCCGATTATATAAGGTATTAACCATACACACCAAACAAATATACTAAATTTATGGAATACTTCCTGTTTATTTTTATCATTTTTATAAAGTACCCAAGTAGCCCAAACTGCATGAAATAACATTAATAAAATTGCTATAGTTCCTGTAACCCCATGAATTGCTAATGCTGTAGATGAAATTGGAACAGCCTTTGCTTCTGCTAAAGATTTCATAAGCATAGTACCTGTTGTATCACATACTAGTCCTAAATAAAACATTATTACATGATTTTTCTTTAATATTTTTGCTTTTCTTTCACTGAAAACACCTATTGTATAAAATACTAGTGCTAATGATATTGCTATAATAGCAATTATTAATTTGGTATCCATTTTATTACCCTCCATTTAGTTTGTATGCAAACTTTTATTATTACATTAAATTTATACCTCGTTTTAACAAACTTAAACATTTTTCGTTAAAATTTAAATTTATTAACTTAAATTTTATCAAATCAATTACATAATCAATAAAATATTGATAGAATAATATTATAAATTTAAATAAGCAGGTGATGAAATGGAGTTTGAAAACAAAGATGATTTAAGAAATACAATAATAAAAAATTCTTCTAAACTTTTTTTAGAACAAGGTTATACCAAAACTACTATAAGACAAATTGCACAAGTTTCTCACTTAGGTCGTGGTCATTTGTATTATTACTTCAAAAAAAAAGAAGATATAGTTTTATATCTATATAAAAATCTTATAGAAAGAATCTATTCCTATATAAGTAATTCTTCTATAGAGTCCCTAGACCCGTTACTTAGCTATGCAATAACTCAATATATTTATATAAAGGTGATCGCAACTAATAAACCTTTATTTAGAATGTATATAGAAGCCTCTCAAATTGATTCTATTAGAAAAGAATATCTGAAAATTTTAGGAGATGTTTTAAATAACACCTTAGAAAACTTCAACTGCAATTTTAAAAATGAAGATGTAAGTTTAAGTATTATAATCGGATCTGCTGGGGAGGACGAGCTTTTACGCAGATTTTACAAAGACGATATAGATTTAACTTTAGATGAAATTATTGAAAGCACTATAAAAACAAGACTACTTCTGTTAAATATATCTCACGAAAAAGTACAAGATATAATATTAAAAACAAAACAAGAAACAAAAACTATAAATATCCATGAAATAATAAAAAAAATAAATCTACTTGAAATATAGTTTCTCCCACTCCTACTATATGTATTCAAAACAAATTAGGCATGCCTAATATAAAAAACGGGATTAGTATTAACTATGCTATTACTAATCCCGTCACCTATTTGCTATTTGTCTTATCAAATATAAAAAACTAATTCTAGTTGATTTAGTAAACAATAGTACGTAGATATATAAACAGATTTAAATATCTGACATTTCTAAGTCTACTAAATACTTTGTATTCTCGTCATTTAATTCATCATAATCAGAAATATTTTCTTCTATTTTTATAGGCAAGTAAATTCTAAATGTAGAACCTTCTCCAACGGTACTTTCTACTTCAATTTTACCTTTATGCATTTGTATAATTTCTTTTATTACACTAAGGCCTATACCACTACCCTCATTCTTTCTCGTATACAAATTATCAACTTGATAGAAATTATGGAATATATAACTTATTTTTTCATCAGGTATACCTACTCCACTGTCTATAACTTCTATAACTATATTATCAAATTCAGTCCATATATATAAATGTATATATCCATTTTCAGATGTGAATTTAATAGCATTTGATAATAAATTTAATATAACTCTTTGAATTTGCGATACATCTAATGATGTTTTTATTTCCTCACACTTTGTATCAAATGTCATAGTTATGTTTTTTCGTTTTGCAAAAATTATACTATTTTCAAAAACATCTTCTATTACGCTTACTATATTACAATTTTGAGGATTTAACTTTAACATACCCGATTCAGCTTTTGTCATATCTATTATATTATTTGATATTTTTAGTAATCTAAAAGAATTTAAATTAATATTTTCTAATTTTCCCAATATATATTCATTATCTAAAGTACCTTTTTTAGCTTTAAATTCCAGGACTTTGCTAACTCCTAAAATTACATTTATAGGAGTTCTAAGTTCATGACTTAAGTTAACTACAAAGTCTGATTTTAACATTTCTCTTTCCTTAGCTTTTTCTTGTTCTTCTAATATCCTAGCTTTTTCTTTTCTATTTTTTGATAAAAATCTTATTATAAAAATACTAGATATAATGAAAAACATAAGTAAAAATGTTATTATATACTTCATCCAAGTTGGAACTAATAACTCATATGGCTTCTTATTAATTATATTAATGTCTTTATGAAGATATATAGGATTTATTTTATATTCATAAATACTATTATAATCTACATATCCCTTTGCCTTTGGCTCAACTTGATTTTTAATGTTCTCTATTTTCACTCCATTTTTCAACTGTACTATCATATCTCCAATAATAGTAGCTTGGTCTTGCCCTATATCAATGTGACCTCCAAGTATCCCTGCTTGTATATAGCTTTGATCATTAGAATATATAGGTTTATCTGTGTGCTCTTTAATTAAATTTATTGTATCTTTAGGCCTTAAATAATTTTCAGATTTTTTATCTTGAAATTCTCCTGCTATAATATTTACAGTATTTTTCAAATCTGGGATTTCATTTAATTCACTACATATATCTTGTATGTAATTACTTTGTATATACCTTACTTTTACTTGATTTTTCAAATATGTATCTATTAAGTTATTTATTTCAAATTTTATAGATTCCCCATACTTAGAATTTTCAATTATTACATTTAATGTTTTTGTATTAGCATTTAATGAAGTAATCAAATTCATTAAGCTTAAACTGTCATCTCCATGGTAGATTCCTGCCATGTACTTTTTTTCATTTGTATTTCCACCAGGTTTATTATCTACTCCACTAAATAAAAGAGGTATTTCATAAAAATTGCTTTCTTCATTTAAAACTTCTTTACTAAAATTTCCATAAGCTTCATCATCTATTGTATATATTGCATCTATACTCCCTCTAGGGTACTTTTCATTTAACATATATTTAAATGATTCTATATATCTTTTATCATAATTATTTCTAAAATCTAAATATTCCACTTTAAAATTAATTCCAAATTCTTTATTTTCAGTTACATATTCTTCTAATCCTTCTAATATAGATGACTCCCATTTGTGACCTTGATGATATGAGTTCAAAACTAAAACATTAAATCCATCATCTACCATATTATGTGAATATGATTTATCTCCCACCCCACTCGTGGTAATTATTAATATAAAAATAAATACAAATAAAAACCCAAAACTAAATTTCCCCATCTTTTTGTGCATTAATAAAATCTCCCCAAACTTAAATGTTTATGATTATATATAATTCTACATAAGTTGTTTTTTACCTTCACTTTTTTTCATGTTTTTTACCTTTTTATGGTAATTTTACCCATTTTACCTTTGTAATTGTAATAAAACAAACTATTTTCTGTTTTATATTATCGGCATATTAATATAAATTTCAATTGTAAATATGTTAATTTTTTAATTTATATATTTGTACCATTAAAGTTTGTATATCATATTATGAAATAAATATTTTTATAATATGAGGGGTGATGTTTTGTTTAAGGGATTTTTAACTATTAAAGTTATTGATGAAAGTACAAACTTTCCTATAGAAGGTGCTACAATAAAACTATGCACACTTCCAAAAGATAACAGTAAAAAAAGTAAAATTATTTATAAAAATTTACTTACAAATTCTTCTGGTCAAATAAAAAAACTTCCGCTTGATGCACCAAATTTTATGTATTCACAAATACCTAATTCCCCAAGAGCTTATGATACTTATTTATTAGAAATAAAAAAAGAAAATTATCAAACAATAATTATTCAAGGAGTTCAAATACTTCCTTGTATAGAAGCTATCCAAAACATTTCACTATCCAAAATATCTGTGCTTACGACTTCTAATAAACAAGTTTTTACTATTGGTGATAATACTTTGTATGGTAATTATCCGCCAAAAATATTAGAACCATCAAAAAAACTTACTGATGTATTTGTACTTTCAAAGGTAGTTGTTCCTGAGTATATAATAGTTCATGATGGTCTTCCAAGTGATAAAACCGCACCTAATTATTGGATTCCATTTAGAGATTACATTAAAAACGTTGCCAGTTCTGAAATTTATGCAACTTGGCCTACTGAAACAATTTATGCCAACGTGGTAGCTATCGTTTCTTTTACTTTAAATAGAGTTTATACAGAGTGGTATAGGAATATGGGGTATAATTTTACTATAACATCTACAACTACTTATGATCATAAGTTTATCTATAACAGAAATATTTTCAATACTATAAGTGTTGTAGTTGATAATATTTTCAATGTTTATATTCAAAGACCAAAAGGTGCCACTGAACCTTTGCTTGCTCAATATTGTGATGGAGTTCAAACTCAATGTCCAGGAAAAATGACTCAGTGGGGAAGCAAGTATTTGGGAGATCAAGGATATAAATTTGATGAAATTTTAAGATATTACTATGGAGAAAATATTGGTTTACAAGGTACTGATATGATAGAGGGTGTTCCTTCATCTTTTCCAGGCTATACTTTAACGCTTTGGTCTACTGGTGAAAATGTTGAAATTATCCAAAACCAATTAAATGAAATAGCAAAAGCATATCCGGCTCTTCCTAAAGTTGATGTAGATGGTATTTATGGTCCTGCTACACAATTTAGTGTTCGTAAGTTTCAGGAAATTTTTAGAATGAATCAAACTGGGAATGTGGATTTTGCAACTTGGTATGCTATTTCCAAAATTTATGTAGCTGTTACAGGTATTGCCTCATATGATTAAACTAAAAAAGTTATGACAAAATAGTATATCTCTTTTGTCATAACTTTTTTAGTTTTGCTATTTTTCCATAGGAAGACTTGAGTCTCCTCCCCATTCATATATAGAACCTTCATAGTTTTTAACATTATCAAAGCCAACTGCTTTGAGTATCATGGCTGCATAGCCAGATCTTATACCCATAGTTCAGTATACAACAAAGGTATCATCTGGTTTAACTCCATATGAAGCCATAATTTTTGTAATTTCTTCTTTACTCTTTGGAGTTCCGTTATCGTTTAAAAGTTCTAACCAAGGCATATTTATAGCACCTTTTATATGTCCGCCTCTTGGTTCTCCTGCTTTTTGAGAACCTTCATATTCACCTTTTGTTCTAACATCTATAATAACTTCTTTTCCTATATTTTCTTTTACATAATCTTTTGTAGCTATATAACTTGTATCATAGTCTTTTAATTTTAATCCCTTTGTAGGTGTTGCTTTTTCTGGTTTATCTGTTGTTTCATATCCTAAATCTTCCCAGTAACTTAATCCACCTACTAACATTTTCACATTATTCATTCCTGCAACTTTAGATTGCCATACAGCTCTTCCATCTGCTCCAGGACCTTTAAATACATCTGAGTAAAATACTACAGTTTTAGTATTATCTATTCCTAATGATTCCATCTTCTTTTGTAAAGCTTCTTTATCTAAAATAGTTCCCCATCCTGGATCTCCTATTTTATTTGATATATCTGAGAAAGCATTAATACCTATACTAACAGCACCTGGTATATGCCCTTTCTCATATATATTAGGCTTGTTACAATCTAGTAAAACAAGATCCTTACTTCCTATCATTTTCTTTAACTCTTGTGGAGTTATAAAATAGTCTACATTTTTATACTCTGCTTCATCAAAAGTTTCATTGCTGCTAGTTTTCTTTGAATCACAACCAACTAATAGTATTGCACACATGCATACTATTGTAAGTAATAATACACTAATTTTCTTAGCCAATGTCTTTTCTCCTTTGTGTTTTTTTGTCTTTCATTATGCTTTTTATAAGTACTATTATTGCCGATAGTGCAAATAAACATAATAATCCGGTAACGAATGTTTTTGCAGTTCCTGTTAGCATCCCACCTATATAAGAATATATAATTGTTGCTGGTAGCTGCCCTATTCCTGTTGCTATGAAAAATGTTGAGAATTTCATTGAAGTTAATCCTGCTGCATAACTAACTATATCAAAAGATATAAATGGTAGAAGCCTAGCTATTAATATTGCATAATTTCCGTATCTACCAAAAAAATTATCAACTTTGTTTAATGCTTCATTTGAGGTAAGTTTTACTACCACATCTCTACCTAAAAACTTAGCAATATAAAAACAAAGTGCTGCACCTGCCATAGAACTTGTCCATGATAATATTGCCCCATTCACCCATCCAAATAACCCAGCATTTGCAAATGTAATAATAAAAGCCGGTATTGGAGCCACAATAGATTGAAGTACCATTAGTATAAAAGATACTGTAGGTGCCCAAATTCCAAAGCTTAATATATAATTTTTCACCATATCTACATCTACATTATTTAAAACAAATATAGCTTGATTTACATTTACTTTTATAGTTGGTATGAAAAAATACAAACTTATAACTGCTAAAACTATTAGTACTTTAATTAAATTTTTATTTTTCGATTTAGTCACAATAGTCTCCTTTATCTTAATATTCTTTTTTCACTTCGCCTTTTAATTTTACTACATTCGACATTTTTCTAGAAATAGTTTATTTCTATACATAAACACAGTATTATAGTTTTTATCTATAAAAAAAGGTACAGAGTATATTTTTATAAAAATACACTCTATACCTTTTGCATTTGTAAATTCTATTTTAATTTTATAAATGTTCTAATGGATTTATTTGCTCTTCTATTTCAAAATCTTTATGTTCTTGTTCTAATATTTTTTCTCCAAATAATTCTCTATCTTTCTCTTCTTCATCTTTTTTTATTTGATCGTATTGTTTGTCTTTTAAGTCTTTGCTCACTTTAAGCATCTCCAATCTGTGATATATTTATGTTTATAATATACCCTTTATTAAAAAGTTAAACCTAAAAGTTTCATTTATATTATTTATTTTAGCTTGAGTTTTTATTTTTAAATTCTTTTAATAAAAACTATCGGAAATATAATAAGTATTGCACCACTTATAAAATATTGTGCATCAGTAAATTTTAAAGCATTAGCAATTAATATTATAACTACGGATAATAATAAAGATA
>NZ_JBOFKN010000160.1:0-1409 GCF_051657365.1 Paraclostridium sp. | reverse complement strand
CTATATTAGATATTAGAATGGCAAAAATGGGAGAGATTTTATTTCCAGATTTAGAAAAAATACTTAATAAGTTTGGTGATATTTTAGATGTTGTTGAAAAATTTCAGAAAGAAAATCCTAAATTATTTAGCGGACTTGTAAGAGGGGTTGCTTATGGATCAGTTGCACTTTTAGGTTTAGGAGCTACTGCAAAAATCGTAGGTTTTGGAATATCTGGTCTTTCTCCAATATTTAAAGGTATTGGTTGGTTGATAGAAAAAGAAGTCGCTTCAAAAGGAGTAACAGCTTTATTAAAACTTTTAACATCATCTAAAAATTTACTTGTAGGATTAGGAACAGGATTAAAAACAGTTTCATTTGCTGTTGGTGGATTTTTTAAAGGAGCTATAGCAGGAGCTGCTAAATTTGGAGTCGCACTTTTAGCAAATCCTATAACTTGGTATGTAGCAGCAATAATGGCAGTAGTAGGAGCAGGATATTTATTATATAAAAATTGGGATTTAATAAAAGAAAAAGGTAAAGAATTGTGGGATTCATTTCTTCAATCATGTGAACCTGTAGTTGAAATGTGGAATAATATAAAAAGTAAAGGGTCAGAAATATACGAGTCTTGGAAAAATGGAGTTGTAGATTTTAAAAATAGTTTTAAAGAAGCTTTAGATGGAATGTTTAATTGGGTTACAGAGAAATTTCAGAAAATGATAGATTTAAAAGACAAAGTCCTAAACTTTGCTGGAAACACTTGGAATGCTGGAAAAGATTTTATAAAAAATAATATTCCAGGATTTGCTGAAGGTGGAGTTGTTAATTCTCCAACATTAGCTATGGTGGGAGAAGGAGCTTATTCAGAAACAATAATACCTCATAATAAAAGTCAAAGAAGTTTAAGTTTATGGGAAAAGACTGGAAGATTGATAGGAGCTTACGATAAAAAAGAGCAAGGATCATCTAATAATACAAGTTCTCCTATTCAATTTACTTTTGCTCCAGTTATTTATTCAAATGATACTAAAAATATTGGAAAAGAAATCGAAAAACAAAAAGATATTGCATTTAGAGAGTTTGAAAAAATGTATAACAGATTAGAAAAAGAAAAGAAAAGGAGAGGTCATGGAAGGTAAAAAGTACACTACAATATTAGGAGATACATTTGATATGATAGCTTCTAAAATATATGGAGATAGTAAAGCTATACAGAAAATAATAGATGCTAATTCTCAATATTCAGGTACTTTTATTTTTTCTGCAGGAATAACATTAAATATCCCATTAAATGAGGAGGTATCTACAAATGATAACATTGCACCTTGGAGAAGATGAAATAGCTAGAAGAGGTAGCTTAGTTGTTATTTATGAGGGTAAAAATATATCTAAAGATATAGCAGACTCAATTCTAGAGTGTACATATA
>NZ_JBOFKN010000159.1:0-17144 GCF_051657365.1 Paraclostridium sp. | reverse complement strand
ATTGATTTTGGAACCTGGAATATAGTTTTCATTCCTATTAAAACTATAAGTGGAAATATAGATATATATTTAAAAGCAGAAGATGAAGATATAAAAAATGAATTAATTGAATCTAGTAACGTATCTTGGGTTATCTTCGGAAGCAGTGTTAAATATACATCTAAAACATATCTAAGAACAAGTATAGATGATATAGATTTGAATATATACATGCCATTATTTATTATAGATTACATTGGAGAATTTGAGGAAGAATTAAATGAACTTGGAGATTTATTTAAGTTTGTTAAAATATCAGAAAATTTAGGACTATTATATATAAAAAGAAACAGAGAAAGTGAAATGGGAGAATTGTATCGAATTAAATCTATATATAGAATTCAGAGGTATATAAAATTAGCTCAGTTGACAACTGTAACTAGAGGAATAGACAATGGATATGTGGCAACAGAAGAAATAGGAGCAAATTTTTTTAAAGATAATCCTAATATAGATATTAATGGAAGAGGTGTATTAATTGGGATTGCAAACTCTGGAATAGATTATTTACATCCAGATTTTATATACCCAGATGGAACTTCAAAAATAAGATACTTATGGGATCAGACAAAAGAAGGGAACCCACCAAATGGTTTTTATATGGGGACTGAGTATACAAGGGAAGATATTAATAAAGCTATATCAGAAAATAATAAGGATTTATCAGTTGATGAAGAAGGTATAGGAACTGCATTAAGTGGTGTTTGCGCAGGAATGGGGAACGTTAATAAAAAGTATTCAGGAGTAGCAGAAGGTGCAGAATTGATAATTATAAAACTTAAGAAGATAGATGGGAATTATAATATAGCAACATTACATGGGGCTATGAGGTATGCTTATAAAAAAGCTAAAGATGAAAATATGCCTATAGTTAACAATGTTTCTCTTGGAAGCACTAATGCAGTAGTTACTGGAACTCTTGTAATTACAGATAACTTATTTTATGAATATGGAGTATGTGAAGTTATAGCTGGGGGTAATGAAGGCAGTGGAAAAACACATGCATCCGGAAAAATTGAATTTAATGGAGATGTAAAATATGTAGAAATAGAAATAGAAGAAGATGAACACGAAATAAATATTGATATTTGGATAAACAAGCCAGATATAGCTAATATAGCTATAATTTCCCCAACTGGAGAAGAAAGTAAAATGTCATTTGTATCAAATTTTGATTTTATACAAGGATTATTTGATTTGGAAAATACGTATTATACTATGATTTCTAGTTATCCATCTAATTATTCTGGGCAACAACTAACTATGATACGTTTAAATAATGTTAAAAAAGGTATTTGGAGAATAAAACTTGTTGGAGAGTCTATAACTAATGGAATTTTTAATATATACTTGCCAAATGAAGTTTTATTAAAAAAAGGGACTAAATTTAGAACTGGAGATCCAAATGTTACACTAACATACCCTAGTGGATATAAAGATACTATAACAGTTGGGGTTTATGATAGTATAAATGATAGTTTATGGGTAAATTCATCTAGAGGACCAACTGTGGGATCTACGGGTAGGATTGATAAACCAGATATTATATCGCCAGGTGTTAATATAATAGCACCATATATTGATAATCAATATGCAACTTTTACAGGAAGTGGAATTGCATCAGCATTTGTTACAGGAGCTATGGCATTGATGTTTCAGTATATATTAGTTGACAAAAACTATAAAAATAAAGCGATTGTACAGAAGATGAGAACGTATCTAAGAGCAGGAGCAAAAAGAAAAATATTAATACAATATCCCAATAATAGTAATGGATATGGTTTATTAGATATAAAGGGGCTATTTGATCAATTAAAGTAATTTAGAGGAGGAGAATATATGATAAGGTCATATTTAGTTGTATATAATGGAAATACTAACGAACTTGAAAAAGATTTACAACAACAAAACTTAGATAATTACATTATATTAAATAATAAAATAGCTTCTATATATGTTGATGATAATTTTGAAGAAGAAATTTTTAAGGATATAAATTCTATATATGACTGGACATTATCTATACCTATGAGTTCTCTCATAGATATAGATGAAAATCCAGAAAATGGAGATAGAGCTAGATCTGTTTCTGGAGTTGATTATATAGATAAAAATCCCTATATAAGTCCTTCAGGAAAAAATACTATTATTGTAATAATTGACTCAGGAATAAATTATTTGCATCCAGATTTTATAAGAGATGATAATACTAGCAGAATAATATCTATATGGGATCAATCTAGTAACAAGGGAAAACCGCCGAAAGACTTAAAGTTTGGAAGTGAATTTAAAGCAGAAGAAATAAATAAATATATAAAAGAAAACGATTCTACCTTAACAGAGGATACAATAGGAAGTGGAACGATAGCAGCGGGGATAGCAGCAGGAAATGGAAGGTTAAGTAAAGCTTATACAGGAATAGCAAAAGATAGCGAACTATTAGTAGTAAAGTTAAGAGAATATACAGGGGCATATAAAGAAGGAAAAATAAGCTATGAGCTAAGTGATTTTTTAGCTGCAATTAAATATGCATCAGATGTATCAGCTAAGTATGATAAAGAGATGGTAATAAATCTAACAGTAGGAGAAAAAAGTAAGGCTGTAATACTAACAAATTTTTTGGATTCTTTTACTTACCTAATGAGACCGGGGACTGTAATAGTAAGTGGATCAGGAAATGAAGGTAATACGGATATACACTACAGAGGAAAATTACAAAACACAAAAGATATAACAGATATATTAATACAAGTAGGTCAACAAAAGATATTAGATATTATAGTTAGTGCTGTTGGACCAGATAAAATAAGTTTTTCTATTATATCGCCTTCGGGAGAATTAAGTTATTTTCTACAATATTCTCCAGATGAAGCGACATATAGAGGAAGATTTAATATAGAAGGAACTAATTATGAAATGGTATATGGATATCCATGGTTAAAATCTGGTACACAGGAGGCATCAATAAGGTTAATAGATGTAAAGCCAGGTATATGGACATTAAGGCTAAAGGGAGAATTTATTATATCTGGAGATTATGATGTATTTTTACCTAATAAAAATTTAATTGATAAGGATACTAGATTTATAAATTCAAATTCATTTTCAACAACTACACTATTTGCTACTACTGAAAATGTAATAACTGTTGGAGGTTATAATAATAGGACAGATAGTTTATGGATTGAATCATCTAGAGGAACAGTAAATCAAAACCCTATAAAACCAGATATAGTAGCACCTGGAGTAGATATAATAGGACCATATAAAAATAATGCATATGCAAAATCAACAGGAACTGGAATAAGTAGCTCTATAGTTGCGGGTATTAGTGCGATTATAATGGAATATTTAAAATCTCAAAGTAAATATGGTCGAAATTTATTATTTACAGAAGTTATAAAAACATATTTAATGATTGGAGCAGACAAACAACCTATATACATATATCCAAATGTTGATTCTGGATATGGGGTTTTAAACTTTCAAAAAACTTTGGAACAGATTGCAAAAAAATTAAAATAAAAGTTGGTGGTATTATATGAGGCGGATAACAGGGAAAAAAGCAGATATTATAAATTCAATATTTGGTATATCTATGTTTTTACTTATGGGTTTAATAAGACCAGTGTTAGTATACTTTTTTAATATTGATTTAATAATACCTATGGTGGTATTAATGCTTATAATATGCATTTTTATTCTTATATTTGTCAAAGAAGAGAAACGAAATAATGTTTACTTATTCGATAGAGCTGTAAATATATTTATACTTGGGAGTATACTTTTTATATGTAAAAATGAAAGTAATATATTCACACCGGTATTAACTTTTATCAGTTGTATACTTATATTAATAGAATATAATAATAAATTTAAAACTGATAGCATTAATGGCAATTTAGCTGTTTGTATAATTATTTTTTCAATTGGAATTATATTTACTTGCTTAATACAAGATTTTTTAGGTTTTTCAAATTTATATAATGAAGATAAGGAATATAAATCTTGTAGGATAATAAAAGAGCTAGAAGTGCCAATAAATGCAAAAGAGAGAAATTATAATATAAATATAGATAACGTTAAGGATTATATAGGATATAGAATACAAGATATAAATATCTACAACAATGAAACACTTATTTATATAGAAAAGTTGCAAAGTGATGGATGGAAGGTTATTGAAGTTAAGCATTTCGATAATAAAGATATATATGTATTATTAAAAGATGAAAAAAAGGTAGTTTTAGAAATAAAAGAAAATAGCCTAATAATAGGCGTAATTGAAGACTTAGAAAAAGATAAACATATAAAAGATAAGATCAAAAAAATGACTTTAGATGAAAAAATAGGTCAGATGATTATAGCTGGATTTAATGGAACTGAAGTAAATGAAGAAGTAAATAGATTAGTAAAAGATATGAATATTGGGGGAATAATACTTTTTTCAAGAAATATAGAAAATTCTAATCAACTAAAAAAACTAACTAATGATATTAAAAAGTCAGGTGGAAATTCATCATTATTTATATCGATAGATGAAGAAGGTGGTAGAGTAAGTAGACTTCCAAGTGATACAACTAAATTTAAAAGTTCAAGAGAAATAGGTGATAGCAATGATATTAATTATGCATATGAAAATGGGAAAAATTTAGGTAAGACTTTAAAAGAACATAATATAAATATGGATTTTGCACCTGTATTAGATATATATAGCAATCCTAAGAATACTGTTATAGGAGATCGAGCTTTTGGAAGTGATGCTAAAAAAGTTTCGAAAATGGGGATTGCTACTATGAATGGTATAAAAGAAGAAAATATAATACCGGTTATAAAACATTTCCCAGGACATGGAGATACAGAATTAGACTCACACTTTGGATTACCGAGTGTCAGTAAATCTTTAGAGGAACTTCAAAAATTTGAACTTGTTCCTTTTGAGGAAGCTATTGAAAGTGGAGCTGATGTTGTTATGGTATCACATATATTAATAGAGAAAATAGATAATCAAAATCCAGCTACATTGTCAAAAAAAGTTATAGTAAATTTACTTAGAGATAAACTTGGATTTGAAGGAGTAGTTATAACTGATGATATGCTTATGAAGGCTGTTACTAATAATATAACAATAGAAAGTGCTAGTGTTAAATCTATAAATGCTGGAAGTGATATTATATTGATTGGAAGTGGAATAGATAATACTAAATCTGTTATAAATAAAATAAAATCAGCTGTTGAGAATAAAGAAATATCAGAAGAAAGAATAAATGAAAGTTTATATAGGATATTAAAATTAAAAGAAAAGTTTTCAATATAAGTTTATAAAATCTGGTATATAGATATGGATGAATTTAAAACTTACTAAATGTGAAAAAAGTTATATAACTGCCTTAATCGTCATGTTTTTAATTTATGGATAAACTATAAGATGAGTTATGCCAAATAGAGCGTAACTCATTTTATAGTTTAAATACTGTATATTAGATTTTATGAAATCAATTTAAGGTACTTATTTTAGGTATAGAGTATATGGTTATATTTGAGTCATCGTTATTTACAATCATTATTCCATTTCCTACACAATCTATGACTCCGTTGATATCCTCAGATAAATTAGGTGATACTGTATTTTTATTTGAAGTTATATTATTTATTACAGGTGAAACTTCTTTATCTAACGTAATATTATCTAAAACACGTTCGTTATTTTTTACTATTTCTATAGAATTAACAACAGGAGTTGTTTCAATTTTACTAATTTGTTCTACATTATCATTTGTGAAATTTTTTATATTATTAATAATTTCATAATTATTTTTAGAAACTACATGTGCAGTTTCGACTTTGTTAGTGATGGTATTAACAGTATCTTTAGTAGAAGTTATAGCATCATTTAATGAAACTACATTTTTGTTATTGTATTCTACTAAATTATTATTAAAGTTAATATCTAAAGATTTTAATACTGTACTTTGTTCTTTTTCGATATCTGATACCGCAGGTTTAAGTTGAGTTTTAGTATTGATATTCCCAAGTAAATTATTTACATCTTTATCAATTATAGTTAATGTTTTAAGTTTAAGTTTTAATGGCTCAAATGTTCCATCATCTAAAACAATACCTATATATCTTTCACCAGTAGGGTCAAGCATAAGAGGTTTACCATCTAATATATTTTTATCTAAAAAGTTATTTAGCGGGATTAAGTCTAATACTTCTATAGTTTTAGTTTGAATGATTTGATTTGAGGGATCTATATTAGATAACGTGTTTTCTAAGTAGGATGTAGTTAGGTTAGTAATGGAATTCACTTCATTTTGAATTATTTTATCTATTGCTTTTGTGTTAGTTTGGTTTATAGGTATGTTGTAGTTTTTTACATTTAAATTAGTTAAAATATCTATTTCTTTTGTAATTATAGGTTTTGAAACTTCAATTTCATTTGAATTATTAGTAAGTACTAATTTTTCTTCAGTTTCAAGGTTTGTTAATACACTTTTGTTGTTTTTCTCAATCGAGCTTATTACATTTAAGGTATCAATATTTAAGTTAACATCTTCTATAACTTTTTTACTGTGTGCATTTAACTTTGTAGATGAACTTAAAACATTTTCTAATGATATATTTGGAATTAAATCACTTGGATTTATATTAAAAGCTCCATGATAATTTATAGTTTTTATATTTTTTATGTTTTCAACTATATAGTCCTGTATGTTATTAACGTCGTTAAATCTAGTAGAAAAATCATTGAAAGTACCAAAATATCTTTTTTTAGATGAAACATCCTTAGAGTATAAATTATTATAATTATAAATTGTTATATTTTCTAAATTTTTTATCAATAAGGATTTATACTCATCTGAAGATATATTTTCTGTAAGAATTTTAATTTTTACTATATTATTTAAGTTTATTGCTTTATTTTTATAGATTATTGAATCATTATTTATAGAAAAATAATTTTCTTTTGAATTTGAGATTATAATTTCATTGATAGAACCGTCATCGCTTATAATAGATAAAGGAACATTCAAGTGAGTAGTAGTTGATATAAGACGAGTTGTTTCATTGATAATATTAAAAATATCTATTATTGATGCAAAACTAGACTGATTACTGTGCATATAGATTCCCCCTAAAATAAAAATTTTACATACTATAATTATGTAAAATAATATAAATTTATTACAAACTCTAGTAAAGACCTATTTCTAGGTCTTCACTAATATTTAAATCTATTTTTTCTGTCAATTTTCTTTCATTTATGATGGCAATCTCCTCCACACTCTAGGCCGTCAAATGCTGTATATACAACTAATTCATCTTTTATAGTTACATAGAACTTTTCTTTAACAGAAAGAGAATCAAAAACATTTGCAGTAAATGATTTAGTTGAACTGTCATAACCTGATGTTGGTATTATACATTTAGGCAATACTTCAAGTTGGAAGTTCGCTTTTACATCAACAGGCGTTGAAACTTGAGGCAAACAAATATTATTATATAAAGTTACTGATTGAAATTCAGGTATTGAACCTGTGGAAGGAGTATCTGCAAGTACAGCAACAAATGGCTCACAATCTATTTTACCATGAACGGTATAGATTACGTTAATTGCTCCAACTTTTAAAGGGCCTTGAACTAAATTAACATTTCTTCCATCCTCACAACATAGAAGTTTCTGATTTACCGTACCTGAATAACTAGCATACAAAGTTAATGCAGCTGTGGAGCAACTTAAAGCAGTTCCAGTAAGTGGGCTACTAGTTGAATCTATAATTATTTGTAGTGTTTCGTTTGTAAATCCTAGGCAATCATACGTAACTAAAATTTTTTCAATACAAACTTTAGCTCCATTTGCAAATGAATCAGTTCCACATGTAATATTAAACTTTAAATCTTCTACGACTCTTTCTTGTTTTTTATTGATACATTTAAAGTCATATATTCTTTCGCCTAATATAGGAACGCAAGTTGCTCTGCGTATATCAGGACATTTAAATTCTAAAGAATTACAACACTGCATACACTCATTTTTAATTGGCTTTGGTTTTTCTGGGCAGCAACAATCATCTTTTGGATGATGACAATCTGTACAATTTACATGAGTAGTCTTATTTTCTTCCATTATGGATATCATCTCCTATGTTTTATATAATTAAAGAGTAGTTTTCCTCTTTAATTAAATATATGATAGCTAAATATATATGTTACTTTTTTACAAGAAAACGTGTCTAAAATATGAATAAAATAACAAGTTTATAATAAATATAATTATAGTAGAGTTTATTAAGGGGGAGATAATATGAGTTTTAATGATACAGATATATTAATAAAAGATTCAAAAGAAGAGTTGAAAATATTTAAATTAGGTAGTAGCATAATATATCAAGTTATCAAAAAAAATTCAAACGAAGTGTATACTGATGAAATAATTAAGGGAGAACTTTCTTTTATAGATATATATATGGATATAGATAAGAATGATAATATATATGGCATAGTCAATGATAAAATAGGTAAGATATGTAGTATTAATGTAGAAGACGATATAAAAATAGAAACTATATTTAAATATGATTATAAAAATTTTCATATAAAATTTCCATATATAAAAAATTTATCAAATGAAAATCATATTATATACCAGTCTATAAATAAAAAAACCCCTCTTATAAGTAATTTAATTCATATATATAAACAAAATAACCAGATTTTTAAAAATAATATTGATTATATACCTTATAACATAATGAGCAATTTTGAAGTAGTTTGGAAAAAAGATATACCTGCTCTATTTTACTTTAAATCAATAAAAGGATTTGAAGAGCTATTTGTATCTACATTTAATAAAAATTATTGTAAATGGTCTAAACCTTTAAAAATAACAAATTCTAAAGAATTTAAGATATATTTGTCAGCACTAGTAGATAGCAATGGAAATTATCATGTAGTTTTTGCTGAAAATAATGATGGCAAGTATTACTGTAAATATTTGAGACTAAGTTTAGAATATAATAATATTGAAGTATTAGAATCAAAAATAATAAAAACGCAGACCATGTGCTTATTTCCTCATTTAATTAATTACAAGAACACACTTTATATTCAATGGGGTGAATATCATTATATATATGGTTGTAAATCTATTGATTTAGGAAAAACATGGGATGAACCTACTATGCGTATTAAAGAATCAGAATCAGATTTTAAAAGATATATGTATAAATCAAATTATATAGAAGAAAAAGAGTATAAATTTTCTACTGTATTTGCAAATAAAGAAAATATAAAACAAGGAAAATATAAAATAAAAGATAGTTTCTAAAATCTAAATTACATTTTAAAATATATGAAAAATGCCATAAAAGCTAATAAAAAAATTAAATATGCAATAAAATGTGGATAATTGTAGTTATGTGTATAAAATTAAATTTTCTGAAAATTTAGTATGGTATTTACTATTTTTTTGGAAAATAATATAGTAAAAACATATATAGGAAAAAAGCTATTGAAATAGCTAATACATAATTATCAGGGGGACTAATATGTTTTTACAAAGAAATTTCAGATTACATCACAACCCACATGTAAATGGATGTTGTGGAAGCAAAAATCAAGATTGCTGCGGATTTGATGATCACAATCATGAACACATACATACTCATGGACATGATCATGAACACGTAAATGGTATAGGTCATGATCATGATCATGAAGATGGGTTTACAGGTATGCATTCCCATGATCATAATCACTCACATGAACATGGACATGATCACGAAGGACAACATGAACATAGTCATAAATAATAATTTATAAAATTAGAAATTAAATAAATAATTAATGAACATAAAAGCCATGAAGGTTTTTAAGTATAAGGTATACTTTGTTATGCCTTTATTTAAAACCTTATGGCTTTTATATTTTGCAATATTATAGTAAAATAAACATAGAAAAAACATGGGGGAATATAAAAATGGTAAAAAGTAAAAGTTTAAAAAAGTTTGTAGCATTAATGGCAATAGCGGGGTTAACACTTAGTGTAGTTGGATGTTCTTCAAGTGATAAAAAAGAAGCTAAAGCATCAGAAACAAAAGTAGAATCAAGTAATTTTGAGAAAGTGGAATACGTTTACTCTGACGGAGCTCAAGATTATAATGTAACAGTTGATGCACCAAAACAAAAAGCAGTTACACTATCTCAGTTTATGACTGAAATGCTATTAGCACTTGACTTAGGAGATAGAATGGTTGGAACTGCCCTTTTAGACAATCCAATACTTCCACAATTCCAAGAAGCATATGATAAAATACCAGATTTACAAGTTGGGGAAGGTCATTCTATATCTAAAGAAGCATTTGTAGCAACTGGAGCTGATTTTGTAAGTGGATGGGATTCATCTATAAGTGAACAAACAACAGGTTCGCCTAAAGAACTTATAGAAAAAGGAATAGCACCATTTATGGCTAAATCATATGCACCAGATGCAACAGTAGAAACAGTTTATGAAGACTTCACTTTACTTGGAAAAATATTTGGAGTACAAGATAAAGCTAAAGAAGTAGTAGATAAAATGAAAAGCGATATAAAAACTGTAGAAGATAAAGTTGGACAAGTAAAAGAAGAAGATAGAGTAAAGATGATGGTTTATGATTCAGGAGAAAAGGATGCTATGGTAGTAGGATCTGGACTTGCTAATAATTTAATAGAAATAGCTGGAGGAAATAATGTATTTGGTAAAGATGCTAAGAAACCATATATAAATGTTTCGTGGGAAAGTATAGTAGAAAAAAATCCTGAAGTTATTTTAGTAACAGATTTTTTAGCTGGACAACCAGCTAAAGAAAAAATAGATTTCTTAAAAGCACAACCTGCACTTAAAGATGTACCTGCAATAAAAAATAATAAGATATATGTAGTAAAACTAGCTGATTTATCTCCAGGAGTTAGAAACCCTATGGTTATAGAAGAAATGCATGGATATTTTTATGAGGATAATAAATAATGCAAGAGTGTTTAAATAAAAAAAGAGGCCTTTCTAAAAAGAAAGGTTTCTTATTTTGGGTTATAGCTTTAACTATAATATTAGTAGTTACAATAGTTGGAGCCATAGCGATAGGAAGTACATATATAGAACCTGGAGAAGTTTACAAAGTACTTTTAAACAAATTATCAAATGGAGTGTTGTTTAGCGGTGTAGGTGAAGTTATGACTCAAAATATAATATGGGAAATAAGATTCCCTAGAGTATTATTAGGTGCAATATGTGGATCGGGGCTAGCGATATGTGGGGTTTTAATGCAATGTGTAACAAAAAACCCAATAGCAGAACCTTATATACTTGGAATTTCATCAGGAGCATCATGTGGTGCAGTTGCAGTTATAGTATTAGGTGGGGTATCAAGTCTTGGTATAAATAGTATAACTAGTGGAGCTTTTGTTGGATCGATAATATCTGGAATATTGGTATTTTCAATAGGAACACAAATGGGTAAAACAACATCTACAACAAGATTAGTACTTACAGGTATGGCTATATCTACAATATTTTCAGCATTAACTAATTTACTTATATACTCAGCAGATAATTCAAATCAAGCAAAAAGTGCTTTATTTTGGACTGTAGGAAGTTTGGGTGGAGCTAAATGGGATGTTTTATTACTTCCATTTATAGTTTTAGTTATAGTCATGATTGTTTCATTTGTAATGTCAAAATCATTAGATATATTACTACTTGGAGACGATAGTGCTATAATACTTGGAATTAATGTAAAACTTATAAAATCAAGTATCTTAATACTTGCAACATTATTAACATCTACGTTGGTTGCAATAACTGGAGCTATAGGGTTTATAGGTTTAGTAGTTCCTCATATATGTAGAACTATAGCAGGAAGTGATCATAAAAAGCTTATAGTACTATCAAGTCTTATAGGGTCTATATTTTTAATAGCATCAGACGTTTTAGCAAGAGGACTTTTCCCTCCAATAGAAATACCAATAGGAATAATAACATCTTTAATAGGTGGACCATTCTTCTTATATTTAATTTCTAAGAAAAATTATACATTTGGAGGAAAAGAGTAATGCTTAAATTAAAAGTTGAAAATTTAAATTTTACTATAGATAAAAAAGAAATATTAAAAGATATATCTTTTGATATTCCAAAGGGATCATTTGTAGGGGTTATAGGACCTAATGGATCTGGAAAATCTACTATACTAAAAAATATATACAGATTATATAAGCCAGACAGTGGAAAGATAACACTAGATAATAAAAATTTATCTACAATGAAAGATAAAGATTGTGCAAAGGAAATAGCAGTACTTGCACAAGAAACTAATTCTCAATTTGATTTTACTGTTGAGCAAATAGTTAAGATGGGCCGCTATCCATATAAATCTGTTTTTGAAGATTATTCTAAAAAAGATTTTCAAATGGTAAGTGAGATGTTAAAAAGAGTGGGGCTTATGGACTATAGTGATAGGAGTTTTTCAAAGCTATCTGGGGGAGAAAAACAAAGGACGTTAATTGCAAGAGCATTAGTTCAAGATACTGATTTTTTAATATTAGATGAGCCTACAAATCATTTAGATATAGGTTATCAGATACAACTTATGGATTTGATCAAAAATCTTAATATAACTACCTTATCTGCAATTCATGATATGAATATAGCATCTATGTATTGTGATTATTTAATAGTCATGAAAGATGGGAAAATAAGAAGTTTTGGAACTGTTGAAGAAGTAATAACCTCAGAGATGTTAAAAGAAATATTTGGAGTTAACGCATATGTAGGGGTAAATCCCATAAACAATAAGCTTCAAGTATCATTTATGCACAGTCATCAGCATATTAATGGTATAGGGCATGATCATGTACATGAAAATGGATTTACCGGAGAACATGATCATTTTCATAAACATACATATAATGGATAAAAATATTAACAAATTTAAAAAAATTAGAGGAATATAAAGCTATTTATAGTATTATAAATATATGTGATAAATTGAATAGAAGTATTGTAGGTTTTTAGCAATGAAATTAATAGGGAAAGAGGTTTAAATCCTCTGCAGCCCCCGCTACTGTAAAACGGATGAAACTTTCAAACCACTGTAATTGATGTTATGGGAAGGGAAAGTAGTAAGTTGATGTTGAGCCAGGAGACCTGCCTATAATACGTAAGTTAATTTCTTCGGGGTGAAGGAAAATGATTAAAGAATAGTAACCTTATTTTATTAAATTAAGGTATTATTTGAAATGTTGTTTAAATCCTAATCCAAAAAATTAGGATTTTTTTTATTTACACCTTATTAGATTGTAACTATATTTTAATTTATAAATTTAAATTTATCACAAATAAAAAATCAATAAATTAAAGTGAGGTAAAGATATGAGTTACTTAACATTGTCATTAGTAGCAGGATTACTAATTGTAGTTTTAAATCCAATAACTTCAAATGCTATGCATATCATGGAAGGTTATTTGCCTGTGAAATGGTCTATATTTTGGACTATAGTATTTATTCCGTTTTTTGTATATGGATTAAAATCAATAAATAAAATAGTAAAAAAAGATCCTAAGAAAAAAATACTATTAGCATTAGCTGGAGCGTTCGTATTTGTATTGTCAGCACTTAAAATACCATCGCTAACAGGAAGTTGTTCGCATCCTACAGGAGTAGGTTTAGGGGCTATATTATTTGGGCCAGCAGTTATGGCTGTAATAGGAACTATCGCTTTATTATTCCAAGCTATATTACTTGCACATGGAGGACTTACTACTTTAGGAGCTAATGCATTTTCAATGGCAATAGTTGGACCTATAGTATCATTTTTAATATTTAAGTTTTGTAGAAAGAGAAATGTCAATGTAGGAATGAGTGTATTTTTAGCAGCAGCATTAGGTGATTTAGCAACATATGCGGTAACAGCAACTCAACTAGCACTAGCATTCCCAGATCCTGTAGGTGGAATAATGGGATCTATTGTTAAATTCTTTGGAGTATTTTTAATGACTCAAGTACCAATAGCAATAGCAGAAGGATTATTAACTACTTTAGTATATAACTTGATAACACAAAATGAAGAAGGAGTTGAAACTGATGAGTACAAATTCGAAAGCTAAAATTAAAACTAGAAATAAAAATCTAATGCTATTAGGCCTTACTATAATACTTATAATAAC
Organism: Paraclostridium sp.; assembly: GCF_051657365.1. NCBI lineage: Bacteria > Bacillati > Bacillota > Clostridia > Peptostreptococcales > Peptostreptococcaceae > Paraclostridium > Paraclostridium sp. The sequence continues at coordinate 2,902 of NZ_JBOFKN010000159.1, read as the reverse complement.
TCCTTTATTATTAAATGCTACAGCTGAATATGGGGGAGCTGATGGAGAAGCAGAAGGAGTAATTACAGAAATAAATCCAGACTATAAGCCATGGGCTAGTAGTTTATATGAACCACCTAGTGGAGAAATAGAAAGTCTATTATTCTCAACACAAGCAGCAATTGGGGCTGGATTTATAGGATATTATCTAGGGACAAAAAAGGGGAAAAACAGTAAATGCTAGAAATTGATAAGTGTGCTTATACAAATAATTTAAAGGGGTATAATCCTATTTTTAAATTAGGATTCGCGTTTATAACTTTAATACTATCTATTAGTACAAATAGTATAAGTTTGCATTTATTCATAATGTTATTAGTAAGTATTTTGATTATATTTATAGCAAAAATTAATGTGAAACTATATATAAAATGTTTAAAAATACCTATGTATTTTTTAATTATAGGGACTTTACTTAATTTAGTTAACATATCATTTGCAAACAAAGGTTTTTTAGTTAATATAAAAATTTTTGGATTGTATATTGGTACAACTAGATTTTCAATTGAAAATTCGATTTATATATTCTTAAGGTCTATTAGCTCAATTATATCAATTTATTTTTTAATACTTACTACACCATTTAACCAATTGATAATTATATTAAAAAAACTACATATACCGGATACGTTAGTAGAACTTATGGTTTTAACATATAGATTTATATTTATATTCATAGAAGAGATAAAAGAAATTTATAAATCTCAGGAGTTGAAATTTGGCTATATAAACTTAAAAAATTCATATAACTCAACTGCTCTACTTATAAGAGTTTTATTTTTTAGGATGATGAGAAGATATGAAGATATGAGTATAACTTTAGATATAAAGTTATATGATGGGAAATTTCATATATAGGAGATTATTATGTTTAAAATAAGCAATTTGACATACAGATATGACAAAGAAAATAAAGCATTAAACAATATAAGCTTGGATTTTGATAAAGGAAATATGGTTGGTATAATTGGAGCTAATGGTTCTGGAAAATCAACTTTATTTATGAACTTAATGGGAATACTAAAACCATATGAAGGAAAGATACTTTATAATAATAAAGAGCTAAGTTATAAAAAGAAAGATTTATATCATTTGAGAAAAGAAGTAGGCATGGTATTCCAAGACCCTGATAAACAAATATTTTATTCAAGGGTATATGATGATGTCGCTTTTTCTTTAAGGAACATAGGAATAGAAGAAGATGAAATCAATAAAAGAGTTCATAATGCATTGAATTTAGTTAATGCTATAGATTTAATAGATAAACCGGTACATTTCTTAAGTTATGGGCAGAAAAAGAGAGTAGCGATAGCATCTGTAATAGCCATGGATAATAAAGTAATCCTCTTAGATGAGCCAACAGCAGGACTAGATCCAGAAAGTACAAAAGCTATGGTGAAAATTTTACAAGAGCTTTGTTCAAAAGGAATTAAAATAGGAATATCTAGTCATGATATGGATTTGATATATGAAATTTGTGATTATGTATATGTTTTAAATAAAGGGAATATGATAATTGAGGGTGAGTGTATAGAAGTATTTGAAAAATACGAAATTATACAAGAAGTAGGATTAAACATACCATGGCTTGTAAAAGTACATAAGAATATGCATTTACCTTTATTTAAAAAAGAAGAGGAACTTTACGATTACTTTAGTACTTTAAATGAATATTCGCCAATTAAATAGTAATTATAAATAAAAAAATCTTAGATTAAATCTAAGATTTTTTTATTTATAATTACTATTTACATAGAATGGAAACTAGAGTGATTCATATATAATAAAAATATAAATATTAAAGCATATGAGTTAGATTAGTTAGGAAATTGTTAATAATATAAAATACAGACTGAAAATTAAAAAACATAGCTTATTTTATGAAAAATGGTTGCAAAAACATATTTTGTATTATATAGTATAACATATAAAGAAAAAAAGAATTAATAATACATACTATATATTGATGGAGGTAATATTAATGAGTACTTTAATAGCATATGGAAGTAATAATGGAATAACTGAAAATTTAGCAATGTCTTTATCACAACAATTAAATTCAGAAGTTGATGTACGAAACACTAAATACAACTCATCTTTTTATTTAGATAAATATGAAAATATTTTAATAGGAATAAATCTAGTTAATGGAGAAATATCTAAAGAGGTAAAAAAATTTATAGAAAACAATATAGAAGATTTTAAGTTTAAAAAATTAGGATTTTTTACTATAAATAAAGATGAGAATCAAATAGATCAAATAGATACGAGCTTATCACAGGAGTTAAAAGGTTTAATTGACTTTAAAGAACATTTTGGTAAAAATGATACTGATAAAATGTATAACTTTGTAGATACTTTAAATAACAATCTAGCAACAGCTTGTATATACTAAAATAGCCTATTGTAATACTAATAAAAATATATATTCAATAAAATCACTAGTTATATATGAGTTATTTATAGCTAGTGATTTTTAGTTTTCAAAAAGGGTATTATATAATATAGTATAAATAAGTATATTTTAAGGAGATAAAAATGGGAAGACTATTAGAATTAGATATGGAATCAGATGCTCTTGAGCTTGCAAGAAATTTTTGTAGAGATAATAACCTGATGCTTTTAAGTAATAACATAGAAGACGAGAGTTTACTTGTAATGGATAAGAATTGTAATACAAAGAGAATATATATAAAAGATGGTGAATGGTCTCTATAGTTTATATATGAATATAAAAAATCCTAAAAAAGTCATATGACTTTTTTAGGATTTTTTAATTTGTTTTAAAATTTAAAAACTTTATTATTTAATTTATATAATATTGATAAATTAAATAATAAAAGGTATAAAAAGGAATTAAACT
>NZ_JBOFKN010000158.1:0-22397 GCF_051657365.1 Paraclostridium sp. | reverse complement strand
TCATGTATTATTTATAAATAATATTAATAATCTAATAGAAAAGTGGGGGGATTAAAATGAAAAATTTAAATAATTATACTGAAGAAATTAAATATGTATTTATAGAATCTCCAATTAGAAATTACTTATTAAATGAAATAAGTATACCATTTAAAAAAGTTATACAATATAATTTAGAAGATGTAATGAATAACTTAGAGATTCTTTTAGAAAAACCTATTAGTCCTTTTAAAATAGCTATTATAGGAGAAGTTAAATCAGGAAAGTCAACCTTAGTAAATTCTATAGTAGGTAAAGAAATTTCTGAAGTAGATGTTTTAGAAGCTACATCTACTATAATAAATGTATATTATAGTGAAGAATCAAATTTGAAGGTAGATAAGGAATGTATAAATATAGGAGTTAATTCTGATTTTTTAAAAAATATAAACTTAGTTGATACGCCGGGATTAAAAAGCATAACTACAAATAATGAAAGTAAAACTATGAAATATATACAAAACACAGATTTTATTTTATTTGTATTTGATTCAACTCATATAGGGCAAGAAGATATTAAGGATTCTTTAGAATTAATACACTCGTATGGTAAGCCTATAGTAGGAGTATTGAATAAATGCGATTTACTAGAATGTGAGTATGAAGAAACTTTGAGTTATGCACGAGAAGAATACGGTTTATATATAGAAGAATTCTTTTTAATATCATCTTATCTAGAATATCAAAATTCTATAAGTAAAAAGGCTACTGCTAAATTAACTGATATAATTATTGAGTATCCTGTAAATCTAAGTAATAATTACAATAAATTAATAGAATTATTAAGTAATATTTCTATTAATACAGATAATATAAAGTTAGAAAGTATAATTGCATCTGTTGATGCATTAAAGCACAAAGAAAAAATATATCATTATGAATATTTAAAATCTCTAGAGATGATAGAGTCTGAAATGATAAGCCATAAAAATTTATTGAAAAATAAATATGACTATATAGAAGCTAAGATGGAATTTGAAATAAATGAATGGATTAATAAAAAATTTTTAGTTGAAGAGATATCTAGAATAAATAAGAGTGTGGAAATAGCTAATGATTATATAAATGAAAGTTATATAAATAATATTATAAATGATAAGAAAATGGAATTAGATGAATTGTTTTTTTATGAATGGGATGAATGTATAAAAGAAGTAAATGAAATAAGTAATAAAAACATAAAGAAATTTGTAAATAATATAAATTATATAGATTGTGAAATTGATTTACCAAAGGTGAAATTAAGCGAAGAAGATATAAATATAAATGAAATGCTAGCAACCATAGGTACAGGTGCTATACTTGGAGCAACTTCAGGAAGTGCGGTAGCAATGTATGCTGCAGCACTAGGAACATCTGCTCATAGTTTGACTATAGGAACTGCTATGCTTACTTATTGTCCACCACTTCTTTTAGCAGGAACTTTAACTGGCGGTATTGGAAAAATAGCATATGACAAGTTAAAAAGAGAACAAATAAATAAAGATATATTAATTGATATAGAAGAATTTAAAGAAAGTATAAAAGATGATATAAAAAATATGTTAATTGGAACTTATATTAAAGCTAGCGATGAAATCATAAAAATTAATCAAGGTATATTTGAAAGTTCTAAAGAAATATATCTTAATGAGTATGAAATAGAATCGTTAAAAGAAAAATTAAAACTATATATAGATGAATTAAAATAAAAGATACAAAGCGTTAATAATTAATTAACGCTTTGTATTTTTATCAACACTTATTGTACATTTTAAACAAAGAAAGGGCTATTTCTCCAGTTAGTTTATTAAAACTATTATCTGATTTTAAAATGTTTTTTCTAATATGAAATGAATTGAAATCAAATTTGCTTTTTAAAGCTAAATTAGATATATAACTATATCTTATACAAACTATAGATAAAAAATAAATTAAAAATAACATGAAAATGACTAAAATTAGTATAGACATATACAAACCCCCCAAAAGTTCATTAAAGTAATGCCTTATACTTAAATTGTACAACCAATAGTGTGAAATTTCAAAACATTACTAAATACAATTTGTGAGCAAAATAGCTATGAAATACAAAAATACAATATTGAACAAATCAAATTATAAATATTTATGTAAAATTAAGGTATAAAATGTATAACGAACTTGATATAGATATATTTCATATGGTATTATAATAAAGTACAGTACTGTTTAAAACATAGTAGTGTATAAATTCAATCAAAAGAGGTGTAGTGTTGGATACTAGATTATTAATAGAAGAATTTATGGTGAACTATGGATTAGTAAGTATTTTTATTATTGTTGCACTCGAATATGCAAATCTTCCTCTACCTAGCGAAGTCGTTTTACCAGTAGTGGGTATATTTGCATGTGAATATAATATAGATTTTATACAAGTATTAATGGTATCTACATTAGGAGGTGTAGTTGGCTCTATAATAAATTATTATTTAGGGTTAAAGTTTGGGAAACCTCTAATAGATACGTTATCTATAAAATTTCCAAGTACTAAAAAATCAATAAGAGCATCTTATTCTTGGATAAAAAAATATGATAGATTATCAATTATGATATCTAGATTGGTGCCAGTTGCAAGAACTTTTATATCAATCGTTGCAGGAGTTATAAAGATGAATATAATAGCATTTATAATATATTCTACAATAGGAATAACTATATGGAACGCAATATTGATATCATGTGGATATTTACTAGGCGACAATTTAAATCTTATAACATCTATACTTAAACAATACTCATTGGTAGTAGCTATATTAATAATTATAATTGTGATTATTTATATATTTAAAAATAATTTTAAATTTAAAAGAAAATAAAAAATCTTTTATGAGAAAAATTAGAAGTTATAGAATGTTAAAATAATTTCTAAATTTTACTATAATAGTTATTTAATTTACAAATTATGATATAATTCTACATAAAAATTAAATAATGTAAATAGGAGATTTAGTAATGCTTAAATTAAAGAAAAAACTAGCTATACCGCATACTTTTACTATAATATTTTTACTCATAGTATTAATTGCGGTGCTTACTTGGATAATACCAAGCGGGGAATTTCAACGAGTTGATATAGGTGGAAGAATGGTAGTAAAACCTGGGACATATCATCAAGTAGAATCTAATCCTCAAGGAATACAAGATATATTTTTAGCGCCTATAAATGGATTTGTAGATGCGGCTGAAGTAGTTGGATTTGTATTATTAGTAGGAGGAGCTTTTGGAATAGTTAATAAGACAGGAGCGATAGAATCGGGAATAAATCATGTAGTTAAGAAGTTAAATGGATTGGAGGTTCTTATAATACCAGTATCTATGATACTATTTGGATTAGGAGGATCAACATTTGGAATGAATGAAGAAACACTCCCTTTTTATATGATATTTATTCCATTAATGACAAATTTGGGATATGATTCTTTAACTGCAATAAGTACTGTATTTTTAGGATCTGGATCTGGGGTTTTAGCGTCAACGATAAACCCATTTTCAGTAGGAATTGCTCAAGCATTAGCAGATATAGCACCAGGGTCAGGAATAGGATATAGAGCTATTATATTTGTAATAATTATAACAATATCAATTTCATTCGTAATGCTATATGCGAGTAAGGTAAAAAAAGATCCAAAAGAATCTATAGTTTATGAATTAGATAAAGAACATAAAAAACATTTTATAATGGATGAGTCAAACATAAAGCAGTTTACATTAAAAGAAGCTATTGTGCTAGCTATATTCATAGGTGGAATGGGTATTATGGTTTATGGCGTTTTAAAGATGGATTGGTATATACCTGAAATAGCTATGATTTTTTGCATGATAGGTATTTTTTCAGGCATATTTGGGGGACTCAAACAAGATGAAATTGTTGATTCATTTTTATCGGGTGCTTCTGATTTAGTATCTGCAGCACTTGCAATTGCACTTGCTCGTGGAATAGTTATAGTTGCACAAAATGGACATATAATAGATACTTTACTAAATTATTCTGCAGATATGCTAAGTAAACTACCTAAATTTGTATTTATAAATTTATCTTTTGTGCTTGAATCTTTCTTAGCATTTTTAATTCCTTCATCATCAGGATTAGCATCACTTACAATACCAGTATTAGCACCACTTTCAGATTTAGTAGGTGTGTCTAGCCAGTTGATAGTTACGGCTTATCAATTTGGAACTGGACTTATAAACTTAATAACACCAACATCAGGAGTGTTAATGGGAGCTTTAGCTTTTGCAAAAGTACCTTGGTCTAGATGGGTAAGATTTGTAGCTCCTTTATTTGGAATAATGATATTAGTCTGTATAGCTTTTTTAACTATTGGATTATATATAGGGTATTAAGGATAAAAAATGATATTAAAATATTCAATAAAATATTTTAATATCATTTTTTATATTTCAATAAAAGTATATGTGACTAAAAGGTATAAATATAAATTATTCTCAATCAAGAAAACGTTTTAAAGATGACGCTAAATAAAAGTTTATTAGTATTAACAAAAGTTTATTAGTGTGATAGAATTGATATAACAAATACATAACAATGGAGGATTAAGTAATGAACAGTATAGAACAAATATTACACTCTACGGATATGCAATATCATGAGAAGAGAGCAACTATGGCGAGATTAGCAGAGGATTCTTTATCTCCTTTAAAAATAAGTGATGAAACAAAATCATATTTAAATAGAAAAATTTTATGTGATATGAATGAAGGTACGAGACCTTATAGACCTAGATATGTGCTACCTGATTATGTTAAATTTATAAAAAAAGGTAGTGAATATTTAGATATAGAGCCCCCGAAAGATTTATATGAAGCAGTTAATGCTTTAATGATAATTTATAGATATGTCCCTTCTATAACTGGATATCCAGTATATGTAGGTCAAATTGATGATGTACTTGAACCGTTTATAGATACTGTGAGTGAAAAAGAAGCTTATAACTTAATAAAGATGTTACTTATAAATATAGATAGAAATTTACCGGATGCATTTGTTCATATGAATATAGGACCAAAAGACAGTAGGGTCGCAAGATTAGTAATACAAATAGAAAGAGAGTTAAGAAAAACGATACCTAATGTTACTTTAAAATGTAATGAAGAAACTCCAGATGATCTTATAAAATATGCAATAGAGTCAGCTCTTGAAAATATAAAACCATACTTTGTAAATCATAAGTTGATGACTAAAGATTTAGGAGAAGACTATGGCGTAGTTAGTTGTTATAACTCTTTAAGAATAGGCGGAGGAGCACATACATTAACAAGAATTAACTTAAAGGCATTAGCTATGGAAAGTGATAATTATGAAGATTTCATGGAAAATAAACTTCCAGAAGCTGTTAAAGCATTAGCAGACCTTACTAATGCAAGAATAAAGTATTTAGTAGAAGAAGTTAAGTTTTTTGAAAGTTCATTCTTAGCTAAAGAAGGATTGATAGATTTAGATAAATTTACATCAATGTTAGGAATATATGGAACATTTGAATGCGTAGAAATTTTTACAGGGAAACAAATGGGACATGATGAAAAGGCAAATGATATTGCTGAAGAGATATGCAAAAAATTTGCTCAATTAGTTGAATCTGAGAATGCTATATATTGTGGAGGAACAAATGGAAAACATGGAGTTCATGCACAGGGAGGATTAGAATCAGATATAGATACTACACCAGCTATAAGAATTAAGTATGGTTGTGAGCCTAATGTATTTGATCATATAAATTTATCAGGTAGACTTCATAAATATTTTAATACGGGGTGTAGTGATATATATTTATTTGATGAAACTGCTAAAAATAACATAGATGGCATGCTAAGAGTTGTAAAGGGTGCCCTTGAGAACGGAATAAGAGTTTTATCTATAAATAGTAATTCTTCAGAATTTGTTAGAATAACTGGATACTTAGTCAAAAAGAGTGATATAAATAAATTCAATGAAGGCGAAAGTTTAAGAGAAGACTCTGTAGTATTAGGAGCATTAACTATGAAAAATGGAATAGGAGAAAGAAAGGTTAGAAATTTATAATGAAAGCTCCTGTCAATAAAATTATAAATATGAGCTTTATTGATGGTCCGGGATGTAGAATAAGTATATTTTTACAAGGCTGTAATATGAAGTGTATATATTGTCATAATCCAGAAACACAAAATATATGTAAATCTTGTAAAAAATGTTTAAATACATGTAAAGTAGGTGCAATAAAGTTTGATGATACTATAATTTATGATAAAGATAAATGTATGAATTGTGATGAGTGTATAAATGTATGTAATAATTATTCATCTCCTAAAATTACATATTATACACCAAAGCAACTATTTGACTATGTAAGTAAATATAAAAGTCTGATAGATGGAGTAACCTTCTCTGGAGGCGAATGTACTCTATATAGTAATTTTATAATAGAGTTTACTAAAATAGTTCATAAAGAAACTAATCTTAATGTCTTTATAGATACTAATGGGAATATAAATAAAAAAGATGCAGATAATCTTTTGAAAAGTGTAGATGGTTTTATGTTTGACTTAAAAGCTTTTGAAAATAACATTCATAAAAAAGTTACGGCAATAGAAATTGATGTAGTTCTAGAGAATATAAAAAAATGTTCTGAATCTAATAAATTATACGAAATTAGAACTGTTTTGATAGAAGATATAAATGATAATGAAAAAGTATTTCATAGTGAGTTAGAATATATATTAAATTTAAACCAGTATACTAAATTTAAATTAATACCATTTAGAAATTATGGAGTTAAGGGAGAATTATCTAATTTTAGAGATTATCCGAAAGAAAAATACAATAAATACTATCAAAAAGCGAAAGAAGTATTAAAAGAAAGAATGTTAAACCCTATTATTTAATATAATAAGTATATATGTAACCCTAGATAATAAATTGTTATCTGGGGTTTTTTTATAGGAGAAGATAGCGTACGAAAGGCAAGAAATAGCAAAGGACATATATTTATAAAAATAGAAAACTAATTATATAAATATATGTATGGAGGGTTTGCTATGAAAAATAAAGTTTTTGAATGGGTAAAGGTTATAATCTTAGCTGCATTTATGGGAGGTATAGTAACCTATTTTGCTGTTCCTACTGTAGTTAGTGGTGAATCTATGTACCCGACTATAAATACTGAAGATTATTTAATAATAAATAAGTTAGCATATAAAAGTGATAATCCAAATAGAGGTGATATAGTCGTTTTTAAAACAGATTTAAAAAACGAAGAGGAAAATAAAAAAAGCTTGGTTAAAAGAATAATAGGATTACCGAATGAACATCTCGTAATAGAGGGCGGAGAGGTATATATAAATGATGTAGTCGTAGATGAACCATATATATGTGATGAATATACAGATGGAAATATAGATATTATTATACCGGAAGGTAGCTATTTTGCTATGGGTGATAATAGATTTGTAAGTAAAGATAGTAGAGATGAAGATGTTGGAGTTATAAATAAAGGTGATATAGTTGGAGAAGTAAGCTTGAGATTATTCCCATTTGAAGATTTAGGAATTATTAATTAATTGTAATTTATAAAAAATTTGTATATTAAAGCATTAGGAACTATAATACTATTAAGGGAAAAAATAGTTGAATTTAAGGATGTAGATATATATGAATATTATTTTAAATAAAGTTGAGAATGACGATTTAAGGCCGATTAGAGAGATTGTTTTACATGAAATTAGAAATGCTATATTCGATGGAAAGTTAAATCAAGGAGATAGATTAATTGAAAATCACATAGCTGAGATTATGGGTATTAGTAGAACTCCTGTAAGAGAAGCTTTAAGGCAATTGGAGATAGAGGGATTAGCAGTTAATGTTCCTAGAAAAGGTACGCTGGTTAAAGGAATATCTAAAGAGGATGCAATTGAAATATATGATATAAGAGAAGTTTTAGAGGGATTAGTTTCAAGATTAGCTTGTTTGCATATTACTAGAATAGAAATAAGAAGACTAAATGAAATTATAAATGAAATGGAATATTGTATAAGCAGTGGCAACAATATGGAATATATTAAGGCTCATAACGAGTATAATGAAATATTATTAAATGCAAGTAAAAATAAAAGGCTTATAGAACGACTAGAGACTATATATGATTATTTGAAAAGTTTGAGAAAAGTAAGTTTATTGACTGACGAAAGAAGGAAAGAAGCTCTTAAAGAGCATAGGGATATAGTTAAGGCTATTGAAGTTGGAGATGAAGAAGCAGCAGAGAAGGTAGCAAGAGTACATGTGTATAATGCAAAAAAAGCATTTATAAAAGCATGTAAATCTAAAAATAAAGAAAAATAAGTATCAGTGTTTACTGGTACTTATTTTTTTGCAATAAAAACACTAAAAATACACAAGTTATGCAAATGTTTTCTTGAATGGGGAAATTTTGTATGCTAAACTTAGTTTAAGTATACTAAACATATAAATTGTATACAATTTATATGTTAAAAAAACAAATAATAAGTAATAAAGAAAAGGAGCAAAAAAGTATGGAATTAATAGTAACAGCTAGTGCTGGTACGCTAGAGTCAAGTGACATTCAGATAATTATAGAGCCTAATGGCGATGGTATAGAATTGAATCTTGAAAGTACAGTAATAGCTCAATTTGGGGAGCAGATAGAAAAAGTAATAATAGAAACTTTAAAAAGTTTAAATATAGAAAATGCTAAGATATTTGCTAATGATAAAGGGGCAATAGATCCAGTTATAAAAAGTAGAGTACAAACAGCTGTATATAGATCAGCTCAAAATATAGAATATAAATACATATAAGGAGAAAAAGTATGAAACTAAGACGTTCAATGTTGTTTGTTCCTGGAAATAATCCGGGATTAATAAGAGATGTACACATATATAAGCCAGATTCAATTATGCTAGACTTAGAAGATGCTATAGCAATAACAGAAAAAGATTCGGCTAGATTTTTAGTATATAATATGTTAAAAGAATTAGGGGATTATTATAAAGAATTAGATATAGAAACAGTAGTCAGGATAAATGCTTTAGACACAGAATTTTGGAAAGAAGACTTAGAAGCAGTTGTAAGAGCTGGAGTTGATATAATAAGAATACCAAAAACAGATACTCCACAAGATGTTTTGACTGTAGAGTCGGAAGTAGAGAGAATAGAAAAAGAAATAGGTGTAGAGGTCGGAACTACTAGACTTATGGCTGCATTAGAATCTCCTCTTGCAGTAATAAACGCATATCCTATAGCAACTGCATCTAAAAGATTAATGGGAATAGCTTTAAGTGGAGAAGATTTTGTTACTTGCATGAAAACAGATCGTTCACCAGAAGGGCATGAACTACATACGGCAAGAGGTATGGTAGTTTTAGCAGCAAGAGCTGCAGGTGTAAGTGTTCACGATACGGTTTATTCAGATGTTAATAATGATGAAGGATTCTTAAATGAAGCTAAGTTTATAAAACAATTAGGTTTTGATGGAAAGTCATTAATTCATCCAAGACAAGTAGAGTTAGTTCATAAGGTTTATACTCCAAATAAAAAGGCAATAGATAAATCCTACAAAATTGTTAAAGCAACAGAACAAGCTATAGCTGAAGGAAAAGGAGTATTTACAGTAGATGGAAAAATGGTAGATAAACCTATAATAGAAAGAGCTCAACATGTTTTAACATTAGCTAAGGCTGCAGGAGTAAAAGTTGGAGGTGAAAATAGTGAGAATTAAAAGAATTGATGAAAACTTATTGAAAAATATAAAAGGGTATGAAATTAGAAATCCTTATAGTACTGCATTTGGAAAGCAACCTAAAGGTACTATTATGGATTGTGAAAGTGAAAATATAAAAAATATGGTAAAAAGAACTAAAGTAATAAATTCTTTAAAAGAAGCTATAATAAAATCTGGAGTGAAAGATGGTATGACAATATCTTTCCATCACCATTTTAGAGCTGGGGATAAGTTGGTGATGATGGTAACTGATTTGCTAGCTGAAATGGGAATTAAAAATATAAGAATAGCATCTAGTTCACTTGCGAATTGTCATGGAGGATTAGTTGAGCATATAAAAAATGGGGTAGTAAATCGAATAGAAAGTAGTGGGCTTAGAGGTAGGCTGGCAAATGAGATATCAGAAGGCATATTAGGTGAAAATCCAGCAGTTATAAGATCTCATGGAGGCAGAGCTAGAGCTATAGTTGAAGGTGACTTGAAAATAGATGTTGCATTTTTAGCAGCTTCATCAGCTGACTGTATGGGAAATTCAAATGGTGTAAAAGGAAAATCAATATGCGGATCATTAGGATATGCTATGGTAGATGCACAATATGCAAATAAAGTAGTAGTAGTGACAGATACATTAGTTGATTATCCGAACTTTCCGCAAAGTATACCACAAACGCTAGTTGATTATGTTGTAGTAGTTGATGAAATAGGAGACTCGAAAGGCATAATGTCTGGGGCTACGAGATTTACATCAAATCCTAAAGAATTATTAATGGCAAAGAAAGTATTAGATGTAATGTTAGCATCTGGATTATTTAAAGATGGATTCTCAATGCAAACAGGTTCTGGTGGGGCTTCTCTTGCTGTAACTAGATTTGTAAAAGAAGAGTTGTTAAAACAAAATATAAAATGTAGTTATGCATTAGGTGGGATAACTAAACCAATGGTGGAATTGTTAGAAGACGGATTAGTTAATCAATTATATGATGTTCAAAGTTTTGATTTATTTGCAGCAGAGTCTGTAGGTAGAAATGAAAGACATGTTGAAGTAAGTGCCGATTTTTATGCGAATCCATTTAATAAATCTGCAGGAGTAAACAAATTGGACTTTGTTATATTAAGTGCGCTTGAAATAGATGTTGATTTCAATGTAAATGTTATATCGGGTTCCGATGGTGTAATAAGAGCCGCATCAGGTGGACATAGTGATACCTCAGCAGCAGCACAGGTATCTATATTAGTAGCACCTCTTACAAGGGGAAGGATATCTACAATAATAGATAAAGTTACTACTGTAGTTACGCCAGGGTCAACGGTAGATGTTGTAGTTACCGATTATGGAGTTGCGGTTAATCCTAAACGTAATGATTTAAAGAAAAAGTTTATAGATGAGGGAATAAAAATAGTTACTTTAGAAGAATTAAGAACTATAGCTACTAAATTACTAGGAACTCCTAAACAAATAGAGTTTACTGATGAAGTTGTAGCTGTTATAGAGTATAGGGATGGAAGTATAATCGACGTTGTAAAAAAAATAAAAAAGTAAATTAATGGGGTTTATTAATTGGTATAAACAAAGATTATACCAATGGGAATTATATAATTAATATTTGGAGGAGTTGCACAAATGACAACTGTAGATGTAAAAATAAAAAAAGAATCATCGGTAAAATCCAATTTTAAGATGTTTGGAATGCCGTGGCAAATGTTTGCCGTTGTTGCAGGTATAGTGATATTTGCTATGTTACAAGGGAAGTTGCCAGATAACTCACTAGGAGCATTTGCATTACTTTATACTATAGGTATATTATTTGGGACTATAGGTGACAGAATTCCTATTTGGAAGGAATATGTTGGTGGAGGATCTATATTAGCATTTTTAGGGTCAGCGTGGCTAGTATATATAGGATTTATACCAGAATCAACTGTAGAAACTGTTAGAATGTTTATGGATACAGCAGACTTCTTAGATTTATTTATAGCTGTTCTTATAACAGGATCAATACTAGCGGTTAACAGAAAATTATTATTAAAAGCATTTGCTGGATATTTACCAGCTATATTAGGTGGAGTTTCGTGTGCATTTGCACTAGGTATATTAGGTGGAATGATGTTTGGCATACCAGCTAGTGAAATAGCAACTTCGTATGTTTTACCTATAATGGGTGGAGGTACAGGCGCTGGAGCTATACCTATGAGTGAAATATATGCAAGTGTAACAGGAGGAGACCCAGGGAAATTCTTATCCTTTGCATTGTCGATATTAACTATTGCTAATATAGTAGCTATAATAATGGCTGCGATGTTACATAAGTTTGGAGAAACTAAAGTTGGGAATAAGTTTAATGGTAGAGGTGAACTTATACGAAATGCAGAAGACTTATCTAAGTTAGATGATAAGGTAGAAGTTAAAGTTACGGCAAGAGAAGTTGCAGCTGGATTAATATTAGCAGCTACATTCTATGTTGCAGGTAATATATTAGGAGATATGGTTAAAATACCAGAATTTACTTTGTTTGGAATAGATGTAAAGATAGAAATACACAGATTTGCATGGATGGTTCTTTTAGTTGCGGCATGTAATTTATTAAATTTAATACCAGCAGAGTTAAAAGAAGGTTCTAAAAAATTACAAGGTTTCTTCTCTAAACAATTCTTATTAGTTATAATGGTTGGGGTTGGTATAGCACTGACTGATTTAGGGGAAATAATAGCAGCATTTACATTATCTAATGTTGTTATAGCTACATTTATAGTTTTAGGAGCTATAATAGGATCTGGAGTTATAGGATGGATAGTAGGTTTCTATCCTATAGAAACTGCTATAACAGCTGGACTATGTATGGCAAATAGAGGTGGATCAGGAGATTTAGCTGTACTAGGAGCGGCAAAACGTATGGATTTAATATCATTTGCACAAATATCATCACGACTTGGTGGAGGTATGATGCTTGTAATAGCTAGTATAATGTTTGGTATATTTTTCTAAAGGTATATTATAAAAAGGGTGTTGTACAAAGCAACGCTCTTTTTCAACATATTTAAAATATAATGTCAGAGGATATAATATGAGTAAAATTTACAATAAAAGTAAAGTTTTAAAAATATCAGATAGATTTGAATTTATACTAGCTATAGTAGTAATTTTAGTTGTAGTTCTTGGAACTATAGACAGTTTGAGAATAATATGGAATCACTATATTGTAGATTTTACAAATCCAGTACAGTATGAACAGTTAAATGATATTTTAGCACAGATACTATTATTAGTCATAGCTATAGAATTAGTTATAATGCTAACATTACATAAGCCAGAAGCTATATTAGAAGTTCTTTTATATGCTATTGCTAGAAAATTAATACTACTTCCTAAAAAAGAATCTATGGATGATTTTTTCATTGGAGTTATATCAATTGCTATACTGTTTATTATAAAGAAGTATTTAATAAATAAAGAGGTATTAGAAGATACAAAGGAGATTGAACATGGCTAATAAAAAAAGAAAAACTAATAAAGAACTTTTAAGGGAAGCAAGACAAGAAGGAATGTTTAAAGAAGCTGAAGCGTTAGCTAATAAAAAGGTAAAATATACTATAGCGAGTGGAAAAGATGGGGCATTGATAGCTGTAGTGTTATTTTTATTTATGATAGGATTTACTATTGTTAACAAAGTATTTGATATTAGATAGAGAGGTATAGAATGTATTACAATATAGAATCTGTAAATCTTAAATCTAAACATGAGTTTAAGGAAGTAGAATTTTTTTTAAGTGAATTTGGTTTGAAATATGAAAATATAGACTACACAATCGTAATAAAAGAAGAAGACAAAATAATAGCTACATGTTCAAAAAATGGTAAAATATTAAAGTGTTTTGCTATACATAAAGATTACCAGGGGATGGGGATTTCAAATACTTTAATATCTAGTATAACTAATAAATTATTTGAAGAGGGTATATATCACAATTTTATATTTACAAAACCTGAAAATGGACATTTATTTAAAAATCTAGGGTATAAACTAATTATAGAAACTGAGAAAGTTAGTTTATTAGAAATAGGAAACAAAAGCATAGAGAGTAGTTTATTAAATTTGATAAAAAAATACAAAATTGATATAAGAAAAGAATATACAGCTCTAGTTATGAATTGTAATCCATTTACTTTAGGGCATAGATACTTAATAGAAAAAGTGTCAAGTGAAAATAAAAATGTTATAGTGTTTTTAGTAGAAGAAGATAAATCAGTTTTTTCATTTGAAAATAGATTTGAATTAGTGAAAAAAGGAGTTAAGGATTTAAAAAATGTAATTGTAGTAGAAAGTAGCGAATATATAATTTCAAGTGCAACTTTTCCAAATTATTTTTTGAAAGAAAGTGATGATAGTTTAAAAGAGTATACGAAAATCGATTGTAATATATTTGGAAAATATTTTTGTGATAAATTCAATATAAAGTCTAGATATGTAGGTAGTGAGCCATGTTGTATAGTAACAAATATGTATAATGAAAGCCTAAAAGAAATATTACCTAAATATAATGTTAATGTTAATATAGTAGAAAGAATAAAAAATAATGATAAAGTTATAAGTGCATCTAAAGTTAGGTTGTTATTATCTCAAGGTAAAGTTGAAGAAACGAAATCTATAGTTCCAAATGAAACGTATGAATTTTTCTTGAGTGAAGAAGGGGTAAAAATACAATATGAAATTAAGCAAAATTGATGAATTTTTATTAGATAGAGAAGCAAGAGTAAAATTACAAAAAAAATTATTAGAAAAAAATATAGAATCAACCTTAGTAACTGTTAGGGTTAATTATCCAGGGTTAGAAAAATCAAATTTTATAACAGATGAAATACATAAAATAATAAGTGATGAAATAAATGAACTATATAAAAATATAATAATATTAAAACAAGATTATAAAAACTTAGAAGGTTGTATATGTCATTTTTTAATTAATTTAGATATTGTAAAAGTTAAAAATTTAATGATTAAAATTGAAGAAAATCATATCTTAGGAAGATGTGTGGATATAGATGTGTATGCAGTAAGTGAAAATAATATAATAACAATATCACGTAGAGACTTAGATAAAACTAGTAGGAAATGTTTCTTATGCGAACTAGATGCTAAAATTTGCTCTAGAAATCAAAATCACAGTGTAGATGACATAAAAAAATACTTTGAAAATAAATATAAGGAGTATAAACATTACGTACATAAAAGAGATAATATAGCATATAGTCTATCGAATATAGCTTTAAAAGCTATTATAGCTGAGGTATCAACGTATCCATCATTTGGACTAGTATCTCCCCTAAATAATGGTTCGCATAAAGATATGGATTATTATACTTTTTTAGAAAGTGGGTTTGCTATAGTTCCATACTTAGAAGAAATGGCTAAATGCGGATATTCGTATAATAGTATAGAGGATATATTTAATAAACTAAGAAAAATTGGAATAGATGCAGAAAATAATATGTTCGAAGTTACAAATGGTGTAAATACTCATAAAGGTATGATATTTTTAATGGGTATAGTTATAGCTAGCACATCAAATGCTATTTATAATAAAGAGCCATTTGAAAATATAGAAAATATAATAAAGAATATGGTTGGAAATATATTAGAGGATTTTAGTAATCTAAATTATAAAGAAGATTTAAGTCATGGAGAAAAGCTATACATAGAATATGGATTTACAGGCATTAGGGGCCAGGTAAAAAATGGTTTAGATTTTATATTCAATTATGTATTGATTGAATATAAAAAATTAAACTTGAAAGGAAACGACCTTTATTCACATACGTTATTATTACTTATGAGTATAGTACAGGATAGTACTATAGTATATAGACATAATATAGAAACTTTAAATAAAGTAAAAAAGGATTGTGAAAAAATATTATCTGAAGGTGGAATGTGTAGTAAACAAGGAAAAATTTTAGCTTTAAATTTAGAAAAGGAATATATTCAAAATAATATAAGTCCTGGAGGAAGTGCTGATTTATTGTCGGTAGTTATATTTTTAGGTGAAGTTTATGATAGATTAAAAGAAATATAGGATACTCAATTGAGTATCCTATATTTCTTTTAAAACAACATTTAAAGAATCAGATAAGTGTTTTTTTATAACCATTTCAGCTAAATTCTTATCCTTATCTATTATAGCTTTTAATATTTGTCTATGTTCATTTATGGCATTATCTCTTCTAACTGCATCTAATATTGATATATTTCTAAAATGATGTAGATAGTCATTGAGCTGAGATATCATTAATGGAAGTCTATTCATTTTACTAGCTTTATATATAGCTGTATTAAAATCTTTAAAAAGTTTTTGAACCTCAATTAAGTCGCCTTCACAATTTTTGACTTCTGTTAGATCTAGCAATTCATGTATCTGATTTATTTCATGTAGAGTAATATTGTCTATAGCATTATTAATAACTAGTATTTCTAAAGATTCTCGTATTTTATAAACCTCTATAGCATCATCTTTACTAACTCTTTTAACGACAACCCCATATTTAGGTATATATTCAACAAGTTCTTCAGATTGGAGTTTTTTTAAAGCTTCTCGTATAGGTGTTCTGCTAATATTGAGTTTACTAGCATACTCCTTCTCGATAATTCGTTCGCCTACTGGTATTTTACCACTTATAATAGTTGATTTTAAACTATCATAAACAACTTCTCGCAGAGGTTTATTTGTAGAGAAATCTGTATTATCTACAAGTTCGTCAATCCAATTGTACATAAGTAACTACCTTTCAAATTTATAGTATGAAAATGTTTTTTTGATATATATAAAATTTTAACTTAAAACTAGAAAAATACCAATAGTTACATATAAAAATAGACAAAAAATAAAAAAATTTAAATAGTACAAATATTTTGGCACTATATAAAAGTAACCTAAAAAAGTTAAATGCTTAACAAAGAAATGGGTTTTTAAAAAGTACACTAAAAAAACATTAAAAAAGATCAAAAACACTTTAGAAATTAAACGAAACAATATATAATATAACTGAAGTGAATTTTATATTGGGTATATATATTTAAATTTTAGGAGTGTGAGGATATAGTGAGTCAGTTAAAAATAACTGAAACAGCATTAAGAGATGGGCATCAATCTTTAATTGCTACAAGATTAACTACAGATGAAATACTACCTATATTAGAAACTATGGATAAGGTAGGATACCATTCTATGGAAGTTTGGGGTGGAGCAACATTTGATGCATGCATACGTTTTCTAAACGAAGATCCATGGGAAAGATTAAGGGAAATAAGAAAAAGAGTCAAAAATACGAAATTACAAATGCTTTTAAGAGGACAAAATCTTCTAGGGTACAGAAACTATGCTGATGATTTAGTTGATAGGTTTATTAAACTTTCATTGGAAAACGGTATTGATATAATAAGAGTATTTGATGCTTTAAATGATGTTAGAAATATAGAAGCATCTATGAAAGCTATAAAAAAGTATGGTGGACATTGCCAATGTGCGATATCGTATACAACAAGTGATGTGCATACTACTGAATATTATTTAGAATTATTAAAAACTATGGAATCTATGGGAGCAGATTCTATATGTATAAAAGATATGGCAGGGGTTTTAACACCATACAATGCTTATGATTTAGTAAAGAAAATGAAATCTATAAGTAAATTACCGATAGAATTACATACACACTGTACAAGTGGTATAGCGGATATGATATATATGAAAGCTGTTGAAGCTGGTGTAGATATAATAGATACTGCAATATCTCCATTTTCAGGAGGAACATCTCAACCGCCTACAGAGTCGTTGGCTGTAACATTTAGCGAGATGGATAGAAATCCAGGATTAAATATGGAAGCCTTATTAGAGGTTGCAGAGTACTTTAAACCTATAAGAGATAAGTATATGGAAAACGGTACTTTAAATCCAAAAGTATTATTAACGGAACCGCAAACTTTAAACTACAAGGTTCCAGGAGGGATGTTATCGAACTTACTATCTCAATTAAAACAACAAAATGCAACTGAGAAATATGAAGATGTATTAAGAGAAGTGCCTAGAGTTAGAGCAGATCTTGGATACCCTCCGTTAGTTACACCTATGAGTCAAATGGTTGGAACTCAAGCTTTATTTAATGTATTAACAGGAGAAAGATATAAGTTAGTACCAAAAGAGATAAAAGATTATGTAAAGGGACAATATGGAAAAGCACCAGCGCCTATTGATGAAGAGGTTAAGAAAAAGATAATTGGTGATGATGAAATTATAACTGTAAGACCAGCAGATCTTTTAGAAGCAGAATTTGAAAAAATAAAGTTAGAGGCAGGTTCATTAGCTAAATGTGATGAAGATGTAATAACATTTGCATTATTCCCACAAGTAGCACCGAATTTTTTAGAGAATAAATACAATCCAAAAAAAGAAGAAGAGTTAAGTGAAGAAAATGAAATTCACTATATAACAGTAACTATGTAGAAAATGGGTGATAATTAATGTTTAGTAATGAAATAAGTGTAATGGAAGCCATTAATATAACTATATCTAGCATGACTATAGTGTTTTTAACTTTGATACTAATATCTCTTGTATTGGCTTCGTTTAAGTATATATTTAAAGCAAAGCCACAGGTTAAAGAAAATGTAGTTAAAAAAGGTTTAGGATCAAGTCAAAATATTTTTGAAGAAGATGATGAGGAAGACAGAATAGTAGTTGCACTTGCGGCATCTATAATGGCAGGAGATGGAAAAATAAATCCTAATCTTCATGTAAAAAAAATAACAAGAATAAAATAATTAGTTTTTATAGGAATATATAATTAAAGTATTTAAGGGAGAGATAAAAATGAGCGCTAAAACATATCACATAACATTAAATGGAAAAGTTTACGAAGTTGAAATAGAAGAAGTTCAAAAAGGACAAAAGCCACAACCCTCAGTTAGAAGTGCAGCACCACAACCTAAAAATGAAGCTGCATCTACAGGAGCAGGGGAAGCTGTAGAAGCTCCAATGCCAGGAACTATAGTAAATATAATGGTTAAAAATGGAGATTTAGTTAAAAAAGGTCAAGTAGTAGCTATACTTGAAGCAATGAAAATGGAAAATGAAATAGTAGCTCCAATAGATGGAACAGTTGTTTCTGTTGATGTAGAAAAAGGGCAAAATGTAAACCTTGGAGATAACTTAGTACAAATAGGATAATCGTAGAAGAAATAGGGGGCGTTAACGTGTTAGAAATGTTACAGACTTTCTTTGCAAACACGGGGTTTGCAATGGTAGATTATAGACAAATAATAATGATTTTAATAGCTTGCGTATTTTTATACTTAGCTATAGGTAAAGGATATGAGCCATATCTTTTAATACCAATATCTATAGGTATGTTACTTGCTAATATGCCAGGTGTTGATTTAATGAAAGCAGCTACAGACTCTGAAAACGGAGGGTTATTATATTACTTATACCAAGGAACAAAACTTGGAATTTATCCACCATTAATATTTTTATGCATAGGTGCAAGTACAGATTTTGGTCCAATAATTGCAAATCCTAAGACACTTTTATTAGGAGCAGCAGCACAGTTTGGAGTGTTCTTTGCATTTATGGGAGCTATACTTTTAAAGTTCACAGGACCAGAGGCAGCATCAATAGGTATAATCGGTGGGGCAGATGGACCAACAGCAATATATTTAACAGGACAATTAGCACCACATTTATTAGGAACAATAGCACTTGCGGCATATTCATATATGGCATTAGTTCCAGTTATACAACCACCTATAATAAGGGCCTTAACAACTAAAGAAGAACGTATGGTTAAAATGGAACAATTAAGACCAGTATCTAAAACTGAAAAAATAATATTCCCTATAGCTATAATGATATTAGTCATAGGATTATTACCATCAGCAGCACCACTAATAGGGATGCTTATGTTTGGAAACTTAATAAAAGAAAGTGGAGTAGTTCCAAAATTAGTTGAGACTGCGACTGGACCGATGTTATATATTATTACTATAATACTTGGATTAACAGTTGGGGCAACTGCTAATGCAGAAACTTTCTTAACACCACAAACATTAGGAATAACAGCTATGGGGCTTGTAGCGTTTTCTGTTGGAACAGCAGCGGGAGTTATATTTGGTAAGATAATGTATAAACTTACAAAAGGTAAGGTTAACCCAATGATAGGTGCAGCAGGAGTTTCTGCAGTTCCTATGGCAGCGAGAGTTGTACAAAAAGTTGGGCAAGAAGAAAATCCTTCAAACTTCTTACTTATGCATGCTATGGGACCAAATGTTGCTGGAGTTATAGGATCAGCAGTAGCAGCAGGAGTATTATTACAACTATTTGTTAAATAAAAATTTATAAAACTATTTCAAAATAAATTAGCTAAAATTAATGCTAACTATTTATTTTGAAATAGTTTTTTTGTTAACTTTAGAATGTAAAATAGTTGACAAATAAGGATGTAAATATGTAAAATTAATATGTAAACTAAAAAAATGATGAAGTTAACAAATAAGAGGTGTAATATGAAATTAAAAACTAAGGAACTAATAATTTGTGCTATGTTTGCAAGTATAACAGCTATTTTAGCTCAGATATCTATACCAATACCATTTTCAACAGTTCCACTTACTATGCAAGTATTTGCGGTAACTATAAGTGGGGTTATATTAGGAGCTAAAAAAGGATTTATATCACAGTTAATATATGTAATGGTAGGAGCTATCGGTATGCCTATATTTGCTCAAATGAGTGGAGGTTTAGGTATAATATTTGGATATACAGGTGGGTTTATAATAAGTTTTCCTATAATGGCATTATTAATTGGATATGTAAGTGAAAAATATGAGAAGATACCGTATATTATGATTTCTATGATTTTAGCGTTATGTATAAATTACATGATTGGCACTATGTGGTATTCTTTTATAGCTGGAGTTAGTATGATAGAGGGGTTTATAGTATGTGTAGCACCATTTATAATATCAGATATAATAAAAATAAGTTTAGCTACAACTATAGGTATTAATATTAAAAGAAGACTTAAAAAAGAGGTGTTTACATGTTAAAGATAAGACCACACCATTTTTTGTGCATGAAAGCTTTTATAGGCAGAGGATATAGTGAAGATTTTACTTATAACATGATAGATGTAATAAATTCTTTGAATAATAATAAAAGTCAGAAAGTAGAAATTGTAGTTGATTTAGATAATATTTGCTCAAAATGTCCAAACAATACGAATGATAGAATTTGTAGTACGAATGAACAAGTACTTCAAATGGATAAAAAAGTTATGAATCATTTTAATTTAGGATGTGGAATATATGAATATGAAGAAATTAGAAATTTAATATATAATAATATATGTGAAGAAATAATACAGGATATATGTGGAAATTGCAGTTGGTATAGTAAAACGAATTGCAAAAATTTAATATTATTATAATTAAAGGAGCATTTGATAAATGACAAGTAATATATTTGACATAAGTGATGTAATAAGTATAGTTATGGCTATGCTTGAAGATATTGAAAATGAAGAAATTTATGGGATACAAAATGAAGATTTAAATATACCTTTAAATATAAATGATAAGATAGAAGATTTAAGCAATGATGAATGTGAAGAATTTTTTTCTTTAATTGAAGTTATAACAAATAAAGTATATGGTCTTAAAAATGGAGAACTTCATGAATTAAATATTATACACAAAGAAATAATTAATTTTTCAAATGAAAATCTTCAAAAATATATAATTGAATAGATTATTTAAATAGAGATGTTTTTACATCTCTATTTAAATGCAAAAATTTATAATAAGAAAAGATATATTTTTATATTGGTAAATATTTATAATTTATTATAAAATAGTAGATAGAAATACAGAGGAGGAGTACTAATGAAAATCCTTATAGTAGAAGATAATATAAGCTTACTTAAAAGCATAGTAAAAGAACTAGAAACTCATTTTCAAGTTGAAAGTACAGGTAATGGAGAAGAAGCCTACTACCTTATAAGTCAGAATATATATGATCTTGTTGTATTAGATTTAATGCTTCCAGGGATGGACGGAATAGAGATATTAGAAAGTATAAGAAAAAAGAATAAAGATGTATTAGTTTTAATACTTACGGCAAAAGAAAGTTTAGATGATAAGGTAAAAGCATTTATGCTCGGTGCGAATGATTATTTGACAAAACCTTTTTATATGGAAGAATTAGTAGCTAGAATATATGCAATGTTAAGAACTAAAGGTAAATTAGATAATAATAATATATTAGAATTTAAAGATTTAAAGCTTGATTTAAATAAAAAAATAGTAATAATAAATGAAGAAGAAATAGAACTTCCTAATAAACAATTTAACTTATTAGAATATTTGCTTTTAAATAAAGGAACTATATTATTAAAAGAGCAAATATTTGATAGATTATGGGGATTAGATAGCGACTCAACTATAGATATAGTGGAAGTTTACATAAGTAATTTAAGAAAGAAGTTAAGCAAATATGATTATCATAAATATATAGTTACTAAGAGAAGAGTGGGGTATATGTTTGATGATAAACAATGATGTA